>JBEIQI010000124.1:0-8629 GCA_040376605.1 Flavobacteriales bacterium
TTCTTCACAATTAAATTTTCATATTGAAGAAAATTCTTTCTTGGCCATTTCGAAAAATGCAGATAGAGTTAAAATTCTTTCTAAAGAAAGAATTGCAGATGAGCTAAATAAAATAGTGTTGAGTCCTATTCCCTCAAAAGGATTTAAATTATTATTTAAAACTAAAATTCTTCATCATATTTTCCCCGAAATGGTGGCTTTAGAAGGGGTAGAGAAACAAAATGGAAAATCGCATAAGGATAATTTTTATCATACTTTGCAGGTATTAGATAATTTATCCGAGCATACTGATCAGTTGTGGTTACGATGGGCTGCCATCTTACATGACATTGCCAAACCAGCTACCAAAAGATTTGAAGAAGGGGCCGGTTGGACTTTTCATGGACATGAAGATTTAGGTGCACGAATGGTTCCCGGAATTTTTAAACGATTGTCATTACCCTTGAATGATAAAATGAAGTATGTTCAAAAATTAGTTCAACTGCATTTGAGACCCATTGCGTTAACCAAAGAGAATATTACGGATTCTGCAATACGTCGTTTAATTTTAGAGGCGGGGGATGACCTGGAGGATTTAATGTTGTTATGCAATGCGGATATTACTTCGAAGAATCCCGAGAAAGTAAAAAGATACCTGAAGAATTTTCAATTAGTAAAAGAAAAAATTATTACGGTAGAAGAAAAAGACCGTGTTCGGAATTTCCAACCTCCTGTGAGTGGTGAAATGATCATGTCAACATTTGGAATAGGGCCTTCGAAATACATTGGCGAGATTAAAACGGCTGTTAAAGATGCCATCATGGATGGAATTATTGAGAATACTCCTGATCAAGCATACCAATATATGTTAGAGATAGGCTCCAAACTTGGTTTAACTAAACAATAAAATGAAAACGCTTATTGTTATTGCCGGACCAACCGCCTCAGGTAAAACACAGTTAGCCATTGATATTGCCTTGGAGTTGAATACAGAAATCATCTCTTGTGATTCCCGACAATTTTTTAAGGAAATGAACATTGGAACGGCAAAACCAAATGCAGAGCAGTTAAAACAAGTTCCACATCATTTTATAGGTCATAAGTCGATAACCGATGAATACAATGCTGGGGTATTTGAAACAGAGGCTTTAGAATTATTAGATCAACTTTTTGTTCATTATGATTATCTAATTATGGTAGGTGGTTCAGGAATGTATATAGATGCCGTGATCACAGGATTTGATCAATTACCTCAGGTGGAGGAAAAAGTGAAGGAGAAGTTAAATCAGATTTATCAGGAAGAAGGTTTGGAAGTTCTTCAAATCATGTTATCAAAATTAGATAGGGAGCATTATAACAATGTGGATTTAAATAATCCTCATAGAGTTATCAGGGCATTGGAAGTGACCATTTCAAGTGGGATTCCCTATTCGGAATTAAGGAAAGGACAAACTAAACCAAGAACTTTTTCAACGCTGATGTTTGGATTAGATTTAGATCGTGAACTTTTATATGAACGAATTAATCATCGTGTAGATGAGATGATGCAGCAAGGACTCTTAGAGGAGGTGAGGGGATTATTGCCTTATAGCCATTTAAACGCTTTGCAAACCGTTGGATATAAAGAGTTATTTCAATTCTTAAAAGGAAGTATTGATTTGTATACAGCAGTTAATTTAATGAAACAAAATACCCGCAGGTTTGCTAAACGGCAAATGACCTGGTTTAGGAAATATGATCAAATGCATTGGTTAAAACCTGAATTGGCTTTTCAGGAAATCATCAACAAAGTAAAAACTGGTAACTAATTATTCAGCGCCATCTGCTGCACCCATAGAAATAGCCGTTGGCTTTTTCTTAGTAGCATGTTTGGCAATTTCATTGTCGATAAGGTATAATCCATTGCCGGTTAATCCAATCAACTTAATTTTGTCCTGAATATTTCGGGCAAGGGTTTCTTCCTCATGTTGTTCACTTACGTACCATTGTAAAAAGTTAAGGGTCGTATAATCCTGCTCTTGGTTGGCAACGTATACTAATTTATTTACAGATGCACTTACGGCCTTTTCACTATCATGAAAATATTTGATTAGGTCGATGATATTTTTAAAATCAGATTTGGCTTTGCTATTTACCGGAACCATGGCATGTCCACCTTTTTCGTTGAGATATTTAAATAGTTTCAACATATGTATTCTTTCTTCATCACTCTGATTATAAAAGAAAGCGGCCCCACCTTCAAGTCCATTTACTTCACACCATGATGCCATGGCTAAATATGCATAAGAAGAATTGCTTTCAACTTCTATTTGTTCCTGTAATAGTTTTTCAATTTTTTTGGATAACATGTGATTGAGTTTTGAATGGTAACAAATGTAACTAAAAATTGTTCTTTTTAACCCTTAAAATTTAATAAGAATGATTCTAAATTTCCTTGTAATATACCTTTATCAGAGCGTTTTGAGACGTAAATAAGCTTAATTTGATCAATGGACGCTTTTAGTCCAATTCAATCACTAATCCTTCATATGAACATATGGTATTTTCAAATACCTGAACCGCTTCCTTCAATAATACATTTAAGTCTTCATAACGAACGGAATAATGGCCTAACATTAACTTTTTTACCTCCGCATTCGCAGCCATGGTGGCGGCTTGTTTGGCTGTGCTATGCATGGTTGATTTGGCCCGGGCAATTAAGTCTTCAGCAAATGTAGATTCGTGATACAACAAGCTTACCTGCTGAATATATGGAATTATGGATTCGTGGTAAATGGTGTCTGTTACAAAAGCATAAGATAGTGAGGGGGCTGGAGGGGTGGTTAAGGATTCGTTCGGTATTATAAGTCCATTGCGATCCACTAAGTCTTTTCCACTTTTAATCAGGTGTATTTCTTCTATACTTGGATGGTATTTGTTAATGGCTTCTTTGGTGATGTTATATTTTTTAGGCTTTTCGTTAAAAACAAAACCATTGCAAGGAATGGCATGTTTTAAAGGAAAGCTGTTAATGGTAATATGGTCATTTTCGAATAGGGTAGAAGCTTCTTTTTTTTGCATTGGATGAAAATGCACCGGAAAACTAAATTGACTATGGGTAGCCTTTAGGTATCCGCTCATAAATCCATTGAGCTCTTCAAATGCATGAATATGAATTTCCCGGGTTCTGCCCAAAAGATCCATGGTAGATAAGAGTCCGGGTAGTCCTAGGAAATGATCTGCATGTAGATGAGAAATAAAAATCCGATCAATCCTTTGGAAACTAATTTTGTACTTGCGTAATTGTATTTGTGTTCCTTCCCCACAATCCAACAAATAATGTCTGCCATAGCAACTTACAATTTGAGCTGTTGGAAATCTATCTTTGGTAGGGATGGCCGAACTGGAGCCAAGAATGGTTATTGTAAAATCTTTAGACATTAAAATTGGTTTCTTTTTAATACCCTTGTTCACTGTAGAGCACAAAAAAGGGGCAAGTTACTCATATCGCACCGCTACAACCTCCTGCCCTTGCTTCGTTCCCGACCTGGGGGAGTTAAGAGGGAGCTGGTCGTACAAGACTTACCCCAGTGCAAAAGTATAAATTGTTTTATGTTCCACAATAGATATCTGCTAATTCATTAGTTTTGCCCTCAGTTTATATGTACAAAATTCCCCTAAATATTGGAACTCTGGCAGGAATGGTCTCCTTTGGCCTGTTTTTAGGCATGTATTACTTAGGGCTCTCTCCGTTGAGTGTTGGTAAGTTTATTGGTTTTTGGGTGCCTATTGCTGCCATTATCTGGGCTAATCTTCAAGTAAGGGAAAAGGTTCTTGCAGGAACCATGACCTATTTTCAGGCTTTTCTTACAGGTTCCTTAACGGTTTTGGTTTGGTGTACCTTTAAAGGGTTTTGTATGTATATATTTATGACTGCCTTTAACCAGCATGTTATCGATCAATATTTTGAATTTACCGAAAGTTATATTCGATACGCCGAACAATTAACCGGAGACAATATTGGGGATCAAATTGATTTGGATGAACTTAAGAAGGGGGTTAATCCGTGGAATTTAATGATGGCTGACATTAGTAATAATACCATCTTTGGCTCATTCATTAGTTTTATTGTTGCCTTTATTACCAAAAGAGCTCCCAAAGGCCCCAGCCTATAAGCGACCATTCAACTTCAGTAAGTTACCTATTAATTGGTATTGTCATTCCATTAGGTTAGGTCTAATTTTACTTTATAAATTTTACATATTATTTAAATGAATATAAAATTCATTATTGGGTTTGTTCCTTTAACCTTGAGTATTGCGAGCTGTAATAATAAACATAAAAGTTTTCAAGACTATCTTAAAAATTCTGATAGTGCTTCCATTGCATTTTATCAGGAGGGTGATAGTTCAGTACAAATACTCATTAAGGATAAAACATCTTTAAACAAATTAGGAGAGTATATTGATGGGGATGCAATTGAACCGTTAAAATCTAAAGAAACAGGGAGCATCTGGTTCTATGAAGGAGGCAAAAATAAAATGCAAGTAGATTTTATTCTCACCAACGAAGTGAGTGCCTTCTCCTATATGATGAATGATAAAATTTATTCTAAAACCATGTCTGAAGAGGCGGAGGAATACATGAGTAGTGTAAAAAAGATCGCCGCCGAAACATTATAATTTTTCACAGTTAATTTTCCTAAACCGAAAGAAGTTCGAGGTCCGCAATTCATTTGCGGACCTTTGAACTAATTTTATGGGTGGGATAATTTATAAGATTTCGATAATAGTAACCATGTTCTAAAGTTTGAAATTGAATGAAAAGATTCGTTCACTTTTAATGGGGCTTCCTCCTTTTACTTTAGGTTTCCATAATGGCATTTTTGTTAAAACCCTTGCAACTTCATCTTCACATCCCCCTCCAATACTATTGATGAAATTTATTTCTTGGATAGCTCCGGTTTCATCTAAAGTAAGCGCTACAAATACCCTACCTTCTATTCCATGTGTTTTTGCAATGGCTGGATATTGAATGTTTTTATAGATAAAATCTTGCAATGCCTCTTCTCCTCCTGGGAATTGTGCAGGTACTTCTTCAATAATAAATGTTGATTGTAGGTTTTGAATAGTATCATTAAATGCGGTTTTATCCATTGATACTAAGGCAGTGTCATTGTTAGTGGTAATTCCTTCTTTAATAGAGGTGGAGAGATTACTTGCAAAGTTGTTCGAACTGTTTAGCAGGAACCAACTCAGGATGATGAACATCAAAGTTTTTTTCATTTTTCTTGTTTTTGATTTTTATACTGCAAAGCTATAGCTAAGCCATCACGTGAATGAGAAGGATTTCTTAAAGAATTCTTAAGTAATCCTCTTGATGTAAAAAAAGATTACCTCAATAATAAATTTAAATCATTTTGCTTTTTTTTGCATTTCGATAAAGAAAAACGAAAATATTCTCGACTTTAAGTTCATCTTAAAGGTCTTGTCTGTTCTTAATTACAGATAAATTTGAGCATTAAATAGAGTGCTGTAGATTTTAAAAATAGCTCGGGAATTTTTCTTTGAAAAAGTTGGAAATGATCATTTGATTGGGATCATATTTTTGTTTTAAAGCCACCAAATCCTTGATTTCCTTTTCATGCATTTTTTCCAATAGGGAGGGTTCAATAAATAGATTTTTTACTAAATTCATTTTGCCACCCATTTCATAACATAGTTCATTTAACTCTTTATAAAATGCCATTAAATCCTTTACATGAGTGGTATCAAAGAAGGTGGTATTAATATAAAATCCATCTGAATCTCTAGATGAAGAAAGTATGAAAGGTTCGTCTTTTGGAATATACATGATATCGAACATGCCAAAATGGAGGTTGTATTTAATTAATAATTCGCAAACCTTTCTGGTAAATTCCGTTGGTTTAGTTCCTTGAAGTGGAATAAAGTAAGAGTTTTGATATAGTTTAGGTTTATATCTGAAAATCGAAAATAATTTCCCAAAAATCTTGCTGTAATAATAATCCGCATCTGCCCAAAGAGTCCCATAGTATACCTTTTCGGAGCCCTTAAGGACTTTTTTCTTATCCACAGACCTTTTCTCGTCTTGAATCATGGCCCTGTTAGCATACTCCGGAAAAAAACGAACGATTAACATGGTAAAAATACCCAGGTACCTATAAATACTAAAGTGTGATTGTCTTTTCGATGCTTTTACATAGTACCGGTTATAAACACCAAATTTCGGCCTTAGCCCATCAAAATAAAATAAGGAGCCCTGCGAACCAAGGTCAGCTGGAGTTTTATAAGAGGTGGATTCCCTTACATCAAATCTGGTTTCGATCTCGTCAATGGTATCATACAGTTTGGCCGTTACTTTTATTTCGAAAGGAAACCCAATATGAAATAATTGATATTTAATTCTGGTAATAAAACCCAGCATACCTAAACCTGAAATGGCCCCATAAAACAAATCAGTATTTTTTACTCTTGAGCAGGTGTGAATATTACCATCAGGCGTCATTATAGCTAATTCAATACAATGTTTCCCCTCCTTACCGCAGCCTGGAGTATAAACAGAATTGGTATGTGCCGAAAGGGTACCGCCGGCTGTCGGTTTAGATCCGGTTATGGTAGTAAAGGGGATACAATCATTCGCATAAGCCATTTTAAGAATATTTCCCCAATTAGCTCCCGGACCGACTTCAATGGTTTTATCCTCCTTATTAAATGATATAGAGTTCATTTTCATCATTGAAACAACCATATCAGAGCCTGAATTTTGGTTGTCGAACGAATGAAAACTTCCTGCAACGGTAATTTTACGCTTGTTAAGTTTGGCAAACTCAAGTGTTTCTTTTAACTCTTGAATATTATTGGGATAAAAAATCTCTGCGGTAGATTGGTAATAATTACCATAACTCCAATATTTTTTCTTAATTCCTTTCATTTATCCTCCAAAACTAAAATAGAAAAGTTCATTTGTTGGTGACTTTATTCATACTTACAACCTTCTACCTCTGTAATTAAATTTTCACCATAAACAGAAGAAGGTGTTTGATAGCCTACCCTTAAGCTACCATCCATCATTTTTTTGGCAATCAAGGCTGCGGTATAAGCCGTTAACGAATAGCCATTGATGGTTTCTAATCGGGCCTCTGCGATGCCACCAGAGTTATTTGTAACTTTACCATATAGATAGGTTCTGCCTTTAGGGTTGATAGCTTTGGCCTCCATTTTGGATTTATTTTTATCAACTCGATTAATTAATATTTTTTTCACCCAATTCCATTTCAAGGCAAAGGCCAACCAGTTTAATTTTTTCATTTGGTTGATCATTTTTTCGTTGGCACCCAAATAAACTTCAATATTGGCAATCCCTGTGCTAAAGTAAGCCGTGCTTACATCACCCCACGGAATAGTTACAGATTCTGCCTCAAAGGGACCAAAGTTGATATGCTTGGTTTTATAGGCACTAGGCACCTTGATTACTTTCCCATCTTTTCTAATAGCTCCGCCTTCGCCCATTCCTTCAATCATGGTTTTCATCGTTCCACCACTCCATGAACCACCAATAGAGCAGAATGCCAATTCTAAATGGGTAGCATCCGGCAGTAATTTCTTTAACTTTAAACCTAAACAATCGCTGGGTACAACATCAAAACCACAACCGGGCATTAACATCACCGATGCTTCTTTTGCTTTTTCATCATATCGGCGAATGGCTTCAAATACATCTATTTCTCCAGTGATATCGATATAATGTGTTTTGGTCTTAATACATGCTTCAACCAAAGGTTGATAGGTAAACTTAAATGGACCGGCACAATTAATCACGATGGCTATATTATTGAGATTTTGCTCAATAGTTGAAGGATCGGATAGTTTAAAAGCAACAAAAGGAATTTTTAAATCCAGACTTATTTTTTCAACTGCGGCTAAATTTCTGCCGCCGAGGATAATATTTTTGGTGAATTTTTGAACTTCTATTGCGGTAAGTTGGGCAGTGAATCCCGTGGCTCCATATATAAGAATGTGATTTTTATTCATGTTGAAGAATTACAATCATAAAGATATTTGATTAGTTAAGGATTTCGATGATAGTTATCATTTACTACAATTTTTAATGATTTTCATTAATACAGTGTTCATGGCCTTTAATTCCTCCTCATCACAATTGCTTAATGCATTTTTTCGGTTCCCTCGAATGGTAGGTAATATTTCATCAATTACTTCTTTACCTGCCTTGGTAATGGTTAATATTACCCTTCTTCGGTTTTCTTCTGAAGGAGACCTTTTTAACATGCCTTTTTTGATCAACAGGTCAATAATTCGTGTAACAGAGGCCTTATCTTTAAAAATAAACTCAGCAATTTCATTCTGACTAATATCAGGTTGGTCCATTATGGTTTTTAAAACTAGCCATTGATCAATGGTAATGGCATGATCTTTTTCATTTAATCTTTTTTGGGCATATTGCCTGTATGATTTAATCGCTCTATCGAGTTGAAAAAAAATGGTATTGCTGAGTTTTTCCATAAGGCTTAAGCTATAACTATAGCTTAAAGTTAATATAAATAATTTGTTTGGTTTTTAAACTATGTCCTGCTTGTTTGGTAGGATTCCATTTTGGCATTTCAGATAAAACCCTAAGAACCTCCTCTTCGCAA
>JBEIQI010000082.1:0-11178 GCA_040376605.1 Flavobacteriales bacterium
CAAAGAAACATCCACTTTCTTCCTGTAATCCTCCATCAATCATAAATTCGGTTGCAAACTGACAACAATCACCGCCCGGAGGCACCGGATAGTTGGTAATTTTTAATTCTTTGTAGTTGGGTACAAAATCAAAACGTCTATCGGTTCGTTTATGATCGATATAAGTATATTCATCATCTTTAAATTGGAAAAAATGATCTTGTCCCCATCCATATTTGCCGGTAATAAATTGGAAGGTACTTTCTTTAAATCGGTAATAATTTCCGGTGTTGGCCGAATCCACCCCAACTCTCCAGAAATAAGCTGTACTGTCAAAACTTATGCTATCTAATAAAATTCCAGGATCCCATTCCACTACTCCACCAGATTGGTTAATAACGGTATCTCGTAAAAATGGGCTATTGAATAAATCGGTGGTATCAAGCTGAAACTTATAGTTTTTCGCAGGGGCAAAAGGATCGCCTGTGCTTGCTTTTAAAGGAGTATGGTTTCTTGGGATCACGGCATATTTAAATGGATATACCGGAATAATATCAGATGAAATAATATTCAAATTTAAATCCAATACATTATTTACAAAATCATTTCCGTTGCTTTCTACTATTTGATTGGTAGGTAAATCTGCCTGAATATTAAAACCATTTACCCCAAAACTGGTATTAAAATCAACCGGTAAATAAAATTCAACGGTATCTTTGTAAAATAAATTCGGTCTTGTAAAATTATAGGTGGTATTAGGTACACCGGGTTGAGGATAATCTCTGGTTACGGTCAACGAATAAGGTTCATTGATGGTTCTGCCTAAATTGGTAACAATTATTTTCATTTTAAACGAATCCAATTCCATAGTAACTACCTGAGGTTCGAAGGAAACATTGGTAATTTGTAAATCGATATCCGGTAATGAATCTGAATTAAATTTTAAACCGGGGTCACCATGTATTTGAAGATCTAAAGCATTTATTTTTAAAAATGAATTGGCAGGTAATGAAAAGATGTTTTCGGAAATAGCATTTTTATGCGCTATTCCCATGGTTTCGTAATAATTGTTGACCCCAATATTTTCATAAATATCTCCGGTAATAAGACTTAACGGGCCCGCAAATCCAACGGAAGTGGAGGCAATAAATCCCACGGCTCCTTTATTACTGGGCAAAACAAATCTTTCGCTGATTCCTGTTGAGGCTTGAAAAATGTCACCGGATAAACAACCGTTCACAATGTACCAGGGATATTTATCCTGGTTATACATTTGCTCAGGTTCGTCAACATTAAAGTCAAAACCAGAACCGCTGCTATGTCCAAAAATAGTTACCAAGGAAACTCCTTTTACGTTTAAGAAACTTCTAATAGAATCGGCCACATTTAATGGGAACGGAGTAAATCCATTTTTAACGAAAGTAGATATCGACCCACCAAATAAAGTATCTTCAATAATGGTTTTATAGCCATCAACATAGGTTGTAAATAAAGGATCACTCGAAAAATGTAAAACCGTTTTCATCCATTCGGGTTTGGGAGAAATGGCTTGTTGCATTTCGTAACTTTGTATTTTATTGAAATAATCATCCAGATCCTGGAGATTTTTTGCAGCAAGTCTACCTATGGCACAATATTGTTGTCCACTTCCATCAATATTGTACGCATAAAGATTATCACAAGGGGAAATTCCGATGGATGGTAACAAAGATTGGGAATAAAGGGCTGGGTTTTGTCTTATAAAATTATGTTTGATCCCTTTACCTATCATAAAGACATGTTGGGGTTTGGTGATCCAACTATTATCCGTCATCTTTAAAAAGTTACGAATACTGGTAGGATGCTGTCTAACGCCAAATCCAAACTGATCGTACAGTTCTTCAATGTTAATTAAAAGAGGAGTAAATTCAGGATCTAAGCCTCGGTACGTTTCATATAATTGAGCCCCTGACCATAATGAGGAATGGGTAATCATTATATAATTTTTGTTGGCCAGGGCGGTTTCAAAATCCCTAAACTTGGCAAAATGAGTGGGATCGGTAGACACCGGACTCAGCTGTGTAATGTTTAATGTAGCAGCGGTTGTAGATATATATAATTTTTTTGCCGAGGTACTACCATCGTTGGGAACCAATGCCTGAATGGTGCCTGCTGTGTTTACCGTAGTTATTTTTTTATGATTGGTAAGGTCATAAATCCAGGTGGTGCTTGATTGCGTATTAAAATTAGTTATATCTAGCCTTGCTTTGGTTTGAAGTGCAGCATCCGGTAAATACATCATTTGTTCTGTGCGGTTGGAAAGATTAAATTCCTGCGGCATTACGATTTGGTAAAAACCGAATCCATTTCGTGTAATGGGGCTGAAGGTTGTCAAAAAATCAACACTAAAGGCTTCTGAGGAAGTTTTCAGGGTATTCGAATTAACACTAAAGTTATATTGATTGAAAGTATAATTATCGAGTGTGTCATCTAAAATAGGCACGTCAGCTATGGCAATTTGATGACGATGATCTGGTCCTGATCCATTTGGATTGTTGCAGGTTGCCACATGCAATTGAACAGTGGAATTAGGTCCGGCACCGGAAAAAATGGTGTTTTGAAATCCATTCAGGGTAGGTCCGCTCCAATCGCCAGAGTAGCTTGCTGCACCGGTTGTTAATGTACAATATCCTTCGCCGGCAGTATATTCGGGCATGGTTAATCCGGCATTTAATATTTCTCCTTCATAATAATGGGTGGATAATCCTTCGCTTGCTTTATAAATGTAAAAGGGAGATGTTGTATAGGATGAAAAATCGGTGGCAGTTTCTAATACAAATCTTTCGTTGGAGGTTGATCCATTCCAGGTTAAATAATAAAACGAAGTATCATTAAATAAACTGTATGCAGGGTTCATCATATCCGCAGCGCCATTTACATATAAGGCGCTATCAATCCATCCATCATTGGGTTCACCAAAGAACTCTATAAAATCGGTACCATTTAAAATACCATCATTTTCACCTTGTACATAAATAGGAATTTCTTCACCCCTAAAAAAGAGTTGAAGATTTCTGGCATCAAAACTACTCACCACAATACCGGCATTAGCCAAGGTGGTTGAATCAATATGATAGATAGCAGTTTGAGTAACCGGAAATTTATAATAGGATTGATTATAATCGATCCATTCATTTCCCAAAAACTGTGCATGGGTTAAGTTGGTGAAACCAGCCCATAGAAATAACATCGGAAAAATAATTTTTAATCCGAGTCCTTTACCATCTAGTATTTTATTGAACCACTGGTACATTTTCAGTTGTTGTTTTCTTTTTGGTAAATAAATCTAGTCTGGCAGAAATTACATGAGACATTCCTACCATTTGACTGGCAAAATTTGCTAAAGTATAATCGATGCTAACGCCTTTATATTTAAATCCGATGCCAATAGTTGGTAATAGGTTAACTTCTTTTTTATCATCCGGCGCTTTTAGATATTGAAATTTCCCAATGCCCCCTCTAATAAATACCAAATCGTTGTATTCAAATTCAACGCCCAGGCTAGGATCAAAACTCATAGGGCCAGCCGGAATCAATACGTTTCGTCTGCCATCGAAGGTGGTGATGATATCAATTTCGGTGAGGATGCCGAATTTTTTCGGTAAATTAAATTTTTTGGAAGCTCCCAGAATAAGTCTCGGCGTAGCTATTTCGGTACTACTGCTAATGATATCATTTCCGGTGGCCGTAAATACCAATCGAAATATTTCGGTATTATAACTAAAGTTGGTGATAGTGCCGGTGGCATCTCTCAGCATGGCAGCAAAGGTCCAGGTTTTTAATTTATACTTGGCACCTAAATCAAATCCAAATCCCCATCCACTTCCAAACTGACCAATATGACGATGTAAAACTTTAATGTTTACACCATATGAAAAGCCTTTTAGTTTTGGAACATTTCTGGAATAACTTAATTGAAAACAATAATCAGCGGCATTAAACCCTGTTACCTTATCATAATCCACATTCCCATTTGCATCCACCAATTCCAACGTGTTGGGAATATCATCTACTCCCGATCGGATAAAGGTAAAGGCACCCGAAGAGTTCTCGTTAAATTTATAGGCAATAGAGGCATAATCGTATTTTACAATTCCTGCAAAATGTTCATTATGCATAAAGGTGATTTGTAAATCTCTTTGCATGTTTACTAGCCCTGCAGGATTCCAGTAACCTGCAGTAACATCGTCATTAGAGGCACAAACGGCATTACTCATGCCAAGATTACGTGCCCCAACCCCAATATCTAAAAAAGCATTGGCATATTTTACCGGTTGGCTAAATACCAAAGATCCGCTAAAAACAAGGGTTGCTATAAGAAATATCTGCTTCACGATCTAACTTTCAAATATAGGCAAATTATATGTGCCAAAAAATACGACCTTTGTAATATTATAAAAGATGTAATGGAAAGCTAAACCGTTGCAAATCAATGCTAATGAATATGATTAAACGAAATATCCCCAACTTTTTTACCAGTATGAACCTGGTTTGTGGATTTTGGGCGATTATTTTGGTATTAAAAGGGCATCCGTACAATGCGGTTTACCTCATGTTTGCTGCTGCTATTTTTGATTTTATCGATGGATTTGCTGCCCGATTATTAAAGGTTTCTTCGCCTATTGGTAGGGATTTAGATTCTCTTGCGGATGTGGTGACTTTTGGTGTTCTCCCCGGATTAATGATGTATCAGTTAATGCGCATTACACCATTTGAAATTGGCATGAATTCCACCTCAGAAGGTGATCTTCAGTTCGCTAAACTATTTTATATATTAAGTAATATAGCAGTTATTATTCCTGTTTTTTCGGCGATTCGGCTAGCCAGATTTAATAATGATCCAGAGCAATCCTATTCATTTAAAGGACTCCCAACGCCGGCCAATGGTTTGGTGATTGCTTGTGTATTCTTTTGGGTTATGCAAGAGGGAAGAATACAATTAGGTCCTGCAACCATTGCAACTAATGTTTTTCCACAGGATAAAACGGTGATGATGAAATTCCTTACCAATCCTTTTATTTTGGTTATTATTACCTTGGTTTTTTCATGGTTGTTAATTTCTCCTATTAAGCTAATGGCCTTTAAATTCAAAGGTTTTGGTTGGAAGCCAAATCAATGGAAATATATATTGTTGATGCTTTCTTTACCCTTGGTGATCTTTTTAGGTTTTGCATCTGCCCCAATTATTTTACTTTTGTATATCATTATTTCACAAATCCATTTTCGAAAACAAGCACATGAAATTTAAAGCCGAAATAGACGTAATGCCATTAGAGGCATTGTTAGATCCTCAAGGAAAAGCCGTTACGGGTAGCATGAAAAATTTGGGTTTGCCTGAAATCGAAAATGTTCGTATTGGTAAACACATTACTTTATTAGTAGAAGCGGCCAGCGAAGCCGATGCAAAAACCAAAGTGGATACTGCTTGCGCTAAATTGTTAGCAAATCCAATTATGGAGTTTTACACATTTACTTTAAGTCAGCAATAATTTTTTACGGACGCCAAACCCTATGCTTTAGGCTCTGCGCTAAACGCGGATCGGTACCTCAAGCGCAGTTCTCTTTACCAGGCCAGGCCTTTCGCAGCGGTGGCACAGCTCTCGTTTAATTTAAAGTGAGTTTTTAAATAATTGGGTAAACCGTATTCCCAATCCCATCAGAAATTCTCAATATCCAGTACTTTATTCAATAATCAACTTATGAGTGTACCGGCTTTGTTTATTTCTTAATTCTAGAATATACATTCCACTATTTAAGAAGCTTAGGTCATGCATTTCATTGATCGTTCCATTGCCCAGTATATTTGCAGAATACACCTGTTGGCCAATCATATCGTAAACATTAAGGGTAGCATCTTCTGTTAAATTGGCAATGCTAACATTGATCTGTCCATTCGATGGATTTGGATAAACATTGGCTAAGAATGGTGAACTCATGTCATCTACTCCCAAATGGAAACCAATACAATTAGAGGTATCGGTACAACCAGAAGGATTGGTAGCAATTAAACAATAGGTACCGTTAATGGTAGGTGTATAATCTGCTGCTGTGCCTAGGGGTGCAGGAATTGGAGAATAATTAATTCCGTCAAAATATAACCATTGATAGGTATATGTTCCGGGTAAAATAGAATGATAAGTACCAGGAGGTGTTTCAGTAATACCAACGGAGGCAAATCCTGGAGGTAAGGCAGGTAAGGTGGTTAAGGTAATAGGATCGGTGGTTACGAAACAACCTGATACCGGATCAATAATTACCACATGATAGTTTCCAGCATCACTGGTGGTATAAGTATTATTATTGCCTATTTGTATTTGAACAGTATCATTCATGTACCATTCATAATAATAGCCGGGATATACACTAAGGGTTACGGAATCATATGGACAGAAGCTGGTTGCCGTTGCCTCAATGGTATCCATTACAGGGGATGCATAAATAATTACGGTATCCGTGGCAATTAATTGGGTTAACAACACGGCATTGATATTAAAACTACCGGAGAAGTTACCAGGTGAATTAAAATTATAGGTCCCCAAACCTGTTATTGTTCCAGTTATTGGACCAGCGGGGTAGTCATTAGCGCTAATGGCATCAATTTCTACCAGACTAATGGAATAACTTGTATTGGTTAATACAAAACCGATGGATGACCAGCTTGGGAGTGCATTGTCTCCCACTTCAGGACCAGTCCAATTATTTACTCCAGTAGTAAAGGTAGGAACGATATCAGGATTATTGTTTGGACAATTTAATTCTTCTACATCACCACACCACCAGCCTTGTCCGGCCACATTAATACTTAAATCCGTTAATACCAGATTATATACATTGGTAGTGCAGGTTACGGGATATACCCCTGGTGAGTTATAATCGATGCTAATGGGGGTTGTTGTAGTAACGGATGAAACGTTGCCTCCTCCAAAGTCCCAATAATATCCTGTTACTTGGGGTAGAGGGAAATTAATAAGTGGAGTATAAGTTACAGAAGCTGAATCACAACCTTGGGTAGGTGTGAATGAATAGACCGAATTACCGCCTGATCCAGCGGTAACCACTAAGGTTAAATTAAAATCTTGATTGCCCGAATTATTTCCTAATCCGGGTAAATATACAGTCCCCACGGTTTGAACAGTTAAATTAAAAGTTCCTGAAATGAGGGGAGTTCCGCAAATGGTTATATTGGTTAAGATTCCACTTGGTTGAGGATCATAAATGCAGGATCCATTGCCACAACTCCAGGTTAAACCAGCCGGCAAACCCACCACGTTGGCGATCTGAAACTGAACAAAATCTACCCAGCCAAACAATCCACCGGATTGTACGGTAGCATCCACCTGATTGGGTGCATAAAAGCTAATGGTATCATTATATGCTTGTCCAACTACACCATCTTGCAGGGTTCCGCATGGTCCATTGGTTCCGGCACAAGCCAAATCCGGTCCACCGGTGCATTGAGCATTTGAATAATGAATGGTAATGAGGAATGAGCTTAGTAATACGAGTAAAGCTTTTTTCATAAACAGGTATTTTACATTTAACGAAAATACAATAATTATTTAATAGCCAAAAGACTTTAGGTTGCTGTCGTTATCACGCCAATCCTTTTTAACCTTTACAAATAGTTCTAGAAATACTTTTTTATCTAAAAAGCGCTCCATATCCCTTCTAGCCTCGGTGCCTAATTTTTTGATGGCTTTACCCGCTTCACCAATAATAATGGATTTTTGAGAATCCCTCATTACAAAAATATCTGCTTGTATTTTAGTGATATTGGCCTCTTCCTTAAAACTATTAATAACCACTTCAACACTATATGGAATTTCTTTTTGATAATAGGACAGAATTTTTTCTCGAATAATTTCAGCCATAAAAAAGCGGGTTGGTTTATCCGAAATATCCTCTTTGTCGTAGAAAGGAGGATTCTCTGGAAGCAGCTCTGTAAGCCTATTGTATAAGTTAACAATATTGAATTTATGTAAAGCTGAAATAGGGAAAATTTCGGCTTTCGGAAACATGGTTCTAATAATATCTACCATGGCTTCTAGTTTTTCCTGATCAATTAAATCAATTTTGTTGATGGCGATGAGCACGGGTACGGTTACTTTTTGAAGTTTTAAATGCACCTTTTGTAATAGGTCACTATTGGCTTCAGTTGAATCCTTATCCGCAGCATCTATAACCAATAAGAAGATATCACCATCCTTTAAGGATTCTTCAACCACCCCCATCATTTTTTCATGAAGTTTGTACAAGGGTTGAACAATACCCGGGGTATCCGAAAATATGATTTGCACATCGCAGGTATTCACAATTCCCAAAATTCTATGACGTGTAGTTTGGGCCTTGCTTGTTATGATGGATAATTTTTCACCCACCATGGCATTCATTAAACTGGATTTCCCCGCGTTGGGTTTTCCCAATATGTTTACATAACCTGCTTTATGTTGCATTCTTTTTAAATTAATACAATTACAAAGGTAAGAATTGATACCTTCGTTTAGTTATTTATTTATGAGCACAACCAGGCTTAAAAAAATCAAGAAGTTTAGTCTATATTTCCTATTAACAGGGGTTTTGCTGTTAGCGGGGGCCATGTGGTTGGTGCCTATGATTTTTAAAAATCAACTGGAACAAAGGTTAAAGACCAAAATTTCGGAAATGACCGATGGTAATTATCAGGTTAAAATGGATGATTTTAAACTGAATTTGTTTACCAATACCATTTCGGCCACAAATTTCGAAATGAGTATAGACAGTGCTAAGTTTAAGCAAGGAGGAAATTCTTTAGGTTTTTATGTTTCAGTAAATAAAATTTCATTTAGTGGAGTTAATTTTTGGAAGCTATTATTCAACAAAACCTTTCAATTAAATAAGGTAAAAATTTCCGACGGGAAAGCATTTTTTACCTGGAACCCGGATCGAAAAAAGCAAAAAAACTTGATTGACAAAAAAGGAGGAATTGAACATATTATTCTCAAGAAGGTTACTTTGAGTAATGTAGATATTAGTTTCTACAATGAAAAAATGGCGACTAATATTTATTCTGGTAATGCAAATATGTCGTGCATAAATTTAAGAATTGATAAGGAAGGATTTCCCACGGTAAAGGCATTAAACGCTCAGTTTAACCAAAGTAAATTTTATGTAGGAGAACAAGTTATCTTGTTGGATACTACTCAATTTAATTACGACCATGCTTCCTTAAGTATTAAGGTGCACCATCTTGATTTAACTGATGAAACACAACATGCCCTTAAAGTATTTCCTGGCTTAAAGGTTAAGTATAAACTGCAAGCAAATTTGTTGTCTCTTGTGTTTAAGGATTTAATCCAAATAGAAAAGTTAGCCAAAAATGAAGTGAAGTCCTTGTCCGTTTCCCAAATATCTTTGGAAAATCCCGTTCTTAGTTTTTACCGAGACACCATTATAGCGAAGGATTCTGCTGCTATTACAACCAAAGTATTTCCATTATTTGTAAGTAGAATGATGGTTAACGACGGACAGTTTATTATCATTGATAAAATGTCTAATAAAACCAGATTAATTAGCGCTGGAATTGATTTGGACATTCGCTTATTGAAGCCGTCCCCCTCCAATTACTTAATCCCCTTTAGAGCAGATGTATTCGAAATTCAATCGGATAGCATTTTATACTTTCATAAAAACGAATTACAGATTACTAAATTATTTAATATCAGTTTATCCACAGAAGATAGCTTGTTGGAATGTGAACGATTAACGATGACGCCCTCCAAAACACAAGGGGAGTTTTTTACCATTAAAAAATATCAATGTGATATGCCTTATTTGGATATTACTGATTTTACCTTGAATGGTATTGATGGTGATTTATTGCTGGAAAAAAAATACATGTCTGCTCGTGAGGCCAGTGCGGTATATGTTTACTTGCGTACAACCCGAGATAAAAATTTCCCATATATGCCAGGCAAAATAACCAACATGCCACAAGATCAAATACTGGAAATAGAGTCCCCGTTTTATTTACAGAAAGTATCGGTTGCCAATGGGAAAATAGATTATTTCGAAATTCCATCTAATGGAAATGATCAAGGGAATTTATGGATCGATAAAATTAAAATCCAAGCGGAGAATATTACCAACGATACTTCTAAGTTAGCTGATAACGATACCATGGCTATTACCATGGAAGGTTTTATTTATAGTTCGGGGCTTATTCAGGTATTTGCAACAATGCCATTACTCGATCCCCATAAAAGACATTATGTGTATGGTAAAATCGGATTATTTGATCCTACCAATCTCAATAGAATAACCATGAATTGTGCTCAAATGAAAATTCAAAAGGGAACCATTCGTTCTGGTGAATTTGAGTTTTTTGCCGATGAATATGAGTCGAATGGGGAGCTCAATTTAATTTTCGATAAACTTAAAATGAAGGTACTTACCCGGGAAGGGGATCGTTTAAAAGGCGATAACATTAAATCTTTAATTGCTAATCTATTTATTACCAGAAATAATCCCATACCAGGTAAACCACCTATTATTGGAGCTATCCATTGGAAAAGAGATTCCAGCAGGTGGATTACCAATTACTGGTGGAAAAGTTTATTCTCCGGCATTAACAACATTGTTATGTCGAGGCGAGCTGAGTTAAAAGCCCTTGAGCGGAACTTTAGCCAATTGAAAAAGAAAAGACCTGTCTTTAAATAGGGAATATTATTCCAATTTCTATAATTGGTTTATTTATCCGAGATAATTTAAGGATCAGTTGGCCTTTCGTTGCAGGTCATTTTCGATAAGTTTTCGCAAAATTTTATGCAGCTACCAGCAGAAATATCTATCTTAGTGGCAGAATTGATATATGATGAAAAAAATATTTTTAGGAGCATTGGTTATGCTATTCAACCAAATGGCATTTATGCAAACCACCGAAACACGTCCATTACATGAAGTAAAAAAGATCCTGATATCGGGTAAGACTTTTTCAGCAGAACTGATTAAGGGTGATGAAAATAAAATTGAAATCACTTCATCGGATCTTACCATGGATAAAATTTTAACTACCGAATCAAACGGGGAGTTAAAAATTTCCGTAAAGGGTATTTTTACCACAGGAAACGTTACTTGCAAAATTTATTGCACCACCATCCCAGCCTCAATTGAAGTGAATAATGG
>JBEIQI010000248.1:0-4510 GCA_040376605.1 Flavobacteriales bacterium
ATTTAATTGGCAAACTTCCTATTGGGTGGGGGGAATTATGGGATTGTGTTTATTGTTATTGAGGGTTGGTGCTTTTGAATCGGGCATGTTTAAATCAATGGAATTAAAAAAGAAGGAGATTAAAACCGGGAACTTTTTTATGCTCTTTAACAACCGACAAAGACTGGGCAAATATATTTTATGCATTTTAATGGGTCTTCCCGTTTGGTATGTGGTGGGAATACTAATTAGTCTCTCCGAGAGTTATTTTGAAAATAAATTGTTCACCCTAACAGGAGATATCAGCACGGGTAGTGCCGTTATGTATTGTTATATTGGTTTATCAGTGGGTGATTTGCTGAGTGGGGTGTTAAGTCAAATTTTTAAATCCAGGTTAAAAGTAGTTTTTGGGTATCTTATATTTAGCGTTTTTGTAATAGCCTTTTATCTATTTGGAATGAATGGAAAATCGCCGGAATTTTTCTATTTCATATGTGTACTATTGGGGATTGGAACCGGATATTGGGCTCTTTTTGTAACCATTGCCGCCGAACAATTTGGTACCAACATACGATCCACTGCTACCTCCACCGTTCCCAATTTTGTAAGGGGAGCGGTAATACCCATTACCAATTCATTTAAATATTTAGTTCCTGCCGTTGGTTTAGTAAGCGGATCTATTATCGTTGGGGCCGTTTGTATTTCTTTGGCCATATTATCATCTATTTTATTAAAAGAAAGCTTTCATAAAGATCTTGACTATTTGGAAAAATGAGTGAAGCATCCCAACGTATTGATAAATACCTCTGGTATATTAGAATTTATAAAACCAGAACCTTGGCCATTGATGCCTGTAATGGAGGCAAAATTAAATTAAATGGTTCTAACCCAAAACCATCCAAGGAACTTAAACCGGGAGATAAAATAGAATTTAAAAGAGGCGTGGTTCAGCATACCATCGAGGTAATGGCATTTCCCAAAAACAGGATTCCGGCTAAAGATGTTTTATTGTATTATTTAGATCTTACCCCTGAGTCGGAGTTACTCAAATTAGCGGATATGAAGTATATCAAAATAGAAAAAAGAGACAAGGGTTTAGGACGCCCAACTAAAAAAGAAAGAAGGGATATCGACAAATTAAAGGGAGAATAAATAATTATTTCCGAATCATTTCAATCCACAACTCATTGCCTGCCCTTGGTGGTATTGAGTTCTTGCAGACCTCCATATGTTTGATCGTAAAATAAGGTTCAAAATAAGTAAGGTATTCCTCCTTGTTTCCTCCAAATGGAGGGCCTTGCTTTTCGAATTCAACCCCAAATAAAAGTCCCACGAGTTGGCCTTTCGGTTGTAGAATATCGTACATTTTTTTTGCATACGCCGATCGAAGGTTTCTATCAACAGCGCAAAAGAAAGTTTGTTCGATCACCAAATCAAATTTTTGATTCAATTCAAAAAAATCACCCATTAATATTTGGGATTCCGGAAAATCAGGATTTCGTTTTTTAAAATTCTCTAAAGGCAAGGGCGAAATATCCATCACGGTAACATGAGTAAAACCATTTTTCCATAAATACTCTACCTCATGAGCATTGCCTGCACCCGGCATTAGAATTTTCAGGTCATTGTTGGTTAACTTATCAATATAATCTTGCAGCGGAGGAGAAGGTTTCCCAAGATCCCATCCGGTAGTTCCTTCCTGGTAACGTTGAGTCCAAAAGGCTTGATTTAATTTTTCCATAACACAAAATTATAAACTAATAGATGTTCGATAATACCCTATTCAAGTGATAACTCACAAAAAACTTAAAAGAAACTTCACTACAAATATGCCCAATACATTGCCGAGTGCCAACCCCACGATACCTACTGCAATACCAGGAGCCATTAGATCTTTATTTTTAATGGCATTGGAAATGGCCGGTATAAAAGGCGGACTCATAATACCAGCAGCCGAGGTAATGATCATGGTATCGGTATCGATTTTAAAAATCTTACATAAAATTACATGAATGAACACCGAACCAAACAGAATAATAAAAGTAAAGAGTACAAAAGTTGGGTTGAGATTTACTAAGTCTTTAAAATAAGTAAGGGTTCCCAAAAAGGTAAAAAATACAGAGAATAAATAATCCCCAGTTTTAAAATTCCAGGGGTTGTTACGAACCTTTGGAAGAAAAGAGAATAGAACGGCCAATAAGGTAATGGTAAGTATTACAAATACCATACTCATATTTTGCATAGTACCAGTAAACAATATCCAAAGTAATACAGGAACAGCAAAAACAATAATCGATAAAAGAAGTCCGGGAAAAATGTGAACAATGGATGAGGAAGGTAGGTCCTTTGGATGTTCCACTATTAGATTTTCGTTAGGGATCAATGGATATTTTTTTAAAAAAAACACCAAAACCCTTTGAGCAAATACCATTACAAATAATAAATAGAATGAGCTGGCAATGGCATCACATAAAAAGATCTGATCATATAATTTCTCATTGATACCAAAGGCAATTTTAACAGCAGCCATATTAGGGGTTCCACCCACATAGGTACCTGTAAGCATCCCCGATATATAAGCTAACTCCTCCCCTTTTCCAAAAGCAAAAAACAATACAATGGATAAACCAACTACTCCAATTAAACTAAGGAGATATCCAAACAACATTTTAAATGAAAGTTTGATCCATTTTTTAATATCTGTGGAAAAAAGCATGAGGATAAGTCCGAGAGGAACAATCACATTGTTAATTTCCTGTACCCAACTTTTTTCAATCCATGATTGAGGGTAAATATTGCCTATGATCATTCCGGATAAAAAACAACAAATGGTTACACCCAAAAAACTGAATAGCTTAAATTTCTTCTGCAAAAATTGAAACAGAAAAGGAATCAAAAGCACCGATATAAAATATATAATCACGCCCATTAAGGTATCAAGGTATAATGAGTTGCTGCAAAACCTCTTGAACAAGCATTAAAATGCCACCATTCGAAAGTAATGGTTGTAAATTTGGCCTTCATCATAATTCGTCTCAAAAGTTTCCGGTTATTAAAAGCTTCCTCTGTAATCATTCCTGAATTCTTTAAGGCCCATTCATTACCAATATGAGATTCATAACCAAAATGATCGAAAGGAGTCCCCATATCAATAGGTTTTCCATTTTTATCGCAAATGGTAAGGTCTATGGCCGCACCATAATTATGTAATGAATGGTTGTTGGGATGACTTAAATATAAACCTTGGGCCACGGGCATTTTACGATATAAGTCGTACATGAGTTGTTGAACATAATGTGGACGTGCTCCATCGTAAAGCAAAAAATGATAATCGGGAAATTCGGTTTGTAAAATACTATCGGCCAATAATAATTTAGCAGCGGTTTCTTTATTCAAATAACATTTATCTAAATTCCCGTAGATATCTTGATGCAAAAAATTGGCTGTATCACTATAATTTAATTCAACAAAAAAACGATCGCTGAGGGTTTGAATATCCACTAACTCATATTTAATAAATTCTCTTTCTATATAACCTGTATAATGGGTGAATGGAACCGAATCGAGTATCGAATTCTTCATATCGTTGGTAGAATTGTCTTGCACTCCACAGCCGATGAAGAATAAAAAAAATATATGGGAAAAATATTTCAATTTATTGGAACAAACTCAAAAATGCCTGTGGCACATCTTTCATTTTTTTCTCCTTATAATCAAAACAAACCATATTCGTTTTGGCTAAGGCGATGAGTTTTTGATCCGATTTTCGGGTGACATAATAAAAAAGATCAAAGGAGGTCACTCCAAAATCGTAAGCGGTCATTTCAATTTGTAGTACATCTCCATGGAATGCTTCCGATTTATATTGAATGGCTACATCACTCATAATCATAGATACGCCAAATACGTCTAACTCATTGGCATTATAATTTTTAAAGAACCGAATCCGGGCTTCATGCATAATGGATAAAAGGGAATCGTTACCCATGTGATTGCCATAATTGATATCGGAGATACGAATATCGATTTCGGTTTTAAAAGGGAATTGTTTGGGGACTTCCAGTTTGATACGAGCCATAGGTGTGTTGAAAAAGCAAAAATAGGGAATTTTAGCTTGACCTCAGCCGCCCAAAAAATCATATATTTGCTCCACTTAACATTTACTATGAGAAAAAAGATAGCCGCAGGAAACTGGAAAATGAATACCATACCTGATGAAGGGAAACAATTGGTAAAAAATATTATGGATGGAATTAGTTCTTTAGCTCCACACCAGGAAGTATATTTTTTCCCTCCTTTTACACATATAGCATCGATTGCCGAAATCACCTCCAGATCGAATTTTTATACCGGAGCTCAAAACTGTTCGCAATTCGAAAAAGGGGCTTATACCGGTGAGATCTCTTTATCAATGTTAAAAGCCATTAATGCAAATCATGTAATTATCGGACATAGCGAAAGACGAAGCATTTTTGGAGAGAACTACGAAACTTTAAAAGAAAAATCATCGGCTGTTATTAATGCAGGTATG
>JBEIQI010000298.1:0-3332 GCA_040376605.1 Flavobacteriales bacterium
GTTCTTTTACGTCCGGTAAACCCTGAAATAATATAATTGCCTTTTGCCCAACCGTTAGTATCTACCTGGGTTGTTTTCCCATTCACCCATTTTTGAACCATCACTTCGCCTTGCATATTAGTGATAGTTATAAAATCAAATGAGTTGGGGCTTTCTATATTTAACAGCTCTTCAGTTGGGTTAGGAAATACCTTAATCTTATTGGGATTCTGTTCTTCAATGCCAATAGTTTGACCTTTGAGGGCCAAGGCATATTCCCCTTTTTGCAGATTGGTAACCGACATAGAACCAATTTTATCCGTTGTACTTCCTGCAGCACGGGTATACGAGCTAAATTCAACCCAATCCGTTGCTCTATTAGGTCTGTATAATAAGATAAGGCTGTCTTCGGTTCCGGTAATTAATAAGTGATCCAAATGCGAATTAGATCCCGTGGTTTTGCCATTGTATTGCAGGGTGGCATTGGTACTAAATCCGGGAGTAAAAATCCCATCTACCCTCCAAAAACGTTGGGGAGAGATTGTATATCCCTTGCTCCAATCTAGCACTGGATCGGGTGCAGCCCAATGATGTTCAATCACCACAAAGGCAGAATCGGTTATAGTTTGAATATTCAAATTCATATTGCCATGAGACATAGATTGTACCCCTGTAACTTTAGGAACTGCATAAGAGGCTGTTACGGCATGAGAAATTAATTCATCTTTATTGAGATAACTAACAGTGGGTAAAAAAGGGACCGTTAATACCACGGTATTATTTGCACCGGATGAATAAATCGTTTGTTCATAGGTATTCCAATTGTCGTCTCTGAGGGTAAGAGTCACCGGTACTTGCGTAGAATAATTAGATCTTCCAACTAATTTTTGTTTAAGGTAAACAGTAACATTGTAATTGGGTCCGGCAGAAACCGCATCTAAAGAATCGATAGAAACATGTGGCCAACCTCCCTGAAAGATCCATGTATCAAAACAATCATTCAAATTAACACCAGTTATGGCGCTTAATTCATCCCGATATTCAATGGCGTCTATATCCGAGAATTTATTTTGTTCAAGCAATTCCTGCAAACCTTCAAAAAACAAACTATTACCTAAGTAGGCCCGGATGGAATGAATCATATCGGCTCCTTTGCTGTAGGTGGTTGTTCCATAGGTATGAGTTTGAGGAACACCCGATAAAGGCCAATAACCAGCATCTGTAACATGGCAAATTCTTAAAAGGTCTTTATGTTCATTCCGAACGGCGGCTTCATAGGCAGCGCGTCCGCTGAAGTTTTCGGTAAATACATATTCGCTATAAACAGCGCTACCCTCATTAATCCACATGTCTTCGGCGGTTCGGCAAGTAACCAAATTTCCCCACCAATGGTGAGATAATTCGTGTACCATAATAGATTGATAGGTGAGTCCACCGTTAGCTAATAAGGCCGGATAACCTATATTCATGGCATGTTCCATAGCTCCTGAATTCATAGATTCGAGCATATATCCAACCCGATCCCAGCGATAAGGACCCCATTTAGCTTCATAAATATCAAAAGCAGCTTCCAAATTAATGAAGGAATTCTTCATATTGGTGGTATCTGTAGGTCGGGCAGCCAACCAAACAGGCACGGTATCATTCAGGTAATTGGTATAACCATCCTTTACAAATACATAATTTCCTGCTCCGGCAGATGCCAAATAGGTGGGTATGGTCTGATTGATTTTCCAATGGTGGGTTTCAGATAAATCCGGATTGATGCTGGTGGATTGAAATACCCCTCCGGCTACTCCATGATGAATGGCCTGGGTAGTAATATAAATATCATAAGTGGATCGGGTGGTAAAATTATCGAAGCAAGGGAACCAGGTTTTTCCATAATTATGTGGAATATCATCTAAAGAAATCCCAATACTAAAGGCATAATTGGCATTCCAGTAAAAACCTCCAAAGGTGGGATCGGTAACCGGATTACCATGATAATAAACGGTAATATGGGTCGAATCGCCAGTATTATAGGTGGCTCCGAGGTTGGTTCTAAATCCTAAACCATGATTAGTATGACTTAATAGGACTCCTCCTTCATCTTTTATGCTATCAACGGTAAGGTCTAATAAATCGAGGTCCAATGAATTAATTCCATTTACCAGGGGTTTAAAAACCACATCGGTTGATCCATAAAGCACATAAGTACTAAAGTCTCGAAGATCCAACCGAATGTTGTAGTGTTTTATATCCACACTATCGCTTCTGGTATCATGCGGAAACACTACCTGTGAATGGGAGAGGGAGGTAGTACCTAATATCAAGAAGCCAAAGAGGGATTGGCTTATGTATCGAAATAATCTGATCAACTTCATATAACGGAATTGTTAGCGGCTCTAAAGGTACTTAACCTGCAAAAACTATGCAACCTGATGGTATCAATTTTCGGACGAAAGAATGCTCCAAAGGATGGTCATGCATATATAGATGAATCTGGAAGAAATTTCACTCCAATAGGGTAGCAGGCATTAGAAAACATACGTTACAGATGTAAATTATTGATGTTACATATGTAAATAAGCGGGTATATATTATTAAATATCAGTTAATTAAAATCACCATGATAACTAATCAATGAAGACGAATCCTATTTTTAATATGTATAAAAATACCGGTAATGTTGGTAAATATGATACACTTCCTTATGGATACTGGGTTTATAAAGTTGTAACTTAGCCGTGACAAATGTAAAATCCATGGATGAATTTTCAACAAGGCTAAAGGAACTACTTGATTATTTGAATGTTACCCCTGTAAGTCTGGCGGAAAAGATGGGAGTTCAACGAACCTCCTTTAATCATTTATTATCGGGCCGAAACAAACCCGGATTTGAATTTCTTACCAGACTTCATAGTTGTTATCCCTCCATTAATTTAAATTGGCTGATAAGTGGATATGGCTCTATTACTGAAAAGGATGAGTTTAAAATTAGTCAAGTCGAAAATATTGAGTCTAAAACCCAAACGGGTGTTGATTTATTCTCCAATATATTTCAATCGCCCCTAAAATCTAGTGAGCCCCTTGAACCAATTACCCAAGAGGATAAAACATTGATAACGCAACAAGAATATACCAAAACAGAACCTACGAATGAGGAGTCCCTGGATCGTTTAATATTGGTTTATAGCAGTGGCAAAATGGTGGAGATAAAACAATAAGGATTCAACGAACACCGGAACTTCACATCAACCTAATAAACAAAAAAGCCCATTCCATTCAGAATGAGCTTGTGCCCAGGACAGGACTCGAACCTGCACATCTTGCGAAACTACCACCTCAAAGTAGCGTGTCTACCAATTTCA
>JBEIQI010000172.1:0-6719 GCA_040376605.1 Flavobacteriales bacterium
CCATTTATGTAAAAGAAAAAATGAATGCAGGTAGCTTTAAAATTGCAGGAGCTCTCTCCGGTATGGAAGTGAGCTGGCAATTAACCGGTGAAAGAAATGACCCTTATATGCAACAGCATCCTGAAAATAGAGAGAACATTATTGAGAAACGAGAAGGTGAAAAAGGATTGTATTTAATTCCTGCTTTATACAACCAACCTGATACTAAAAAAATTCATCAGGGATCGGATCAATTATTGGAACCCAAAAAATAGCCCGGGGCGAAGTGGTAGCTGCCCGATAAAATAAATTAGCCTAACAAGGCAAACGGAGGTGTAGGAACGAAACCACCAGATTGCCATGTTAGGCTTAATTATTTAGAGGGTAATTAAACGAAGTACCGGAAATGGCTCATAAAACTAGCCTTGTTTTAACTTTTCAACTAAGGCCACATATTCCGTCATAGCTTCCTCCTGTGATTTGCCTTTTAATTCGTTCCAGGCATTGTATTTTGCCTTAGCCACAAAATCAAATGGATTTGCCGGCGGAGCATCATTGATATCACCTTCGGTACCTTGCTTAAAAAGAGAATATAATTTTAATAAAGTATCATTATCCGGCTTTTTAGAAAGTTGTTTACTTTCTAAAGCGGCTTGTTCAAATTGTGCTTTTAAATCCATATGATTTGTTTTATTCGTTTATTTTTTTGGGAATCTATTGGGCGTATAAGGGGCTCCCATATCCTCCAGCTTTTTCTCTATATCTAAAATTTGTTGATCAATTTTCTTTAAAATATCATAAGCCGTATTGAACTTTTTTTCGACCTCCATTAACTTGGTTTCGTAAGTTGTAGTTTGCTGAACGCTGGTGCCCCATAGGTTCCAAACGATATTTTCTAACATACCGGTTAGGCCTGGTAAGGTTTCAAATTCGCGTTTTGCTAAACTCCCATCGCCATTAAAGGCGGTATTGAGTTGTTCTATCGAGGCCTCGATGTTCTTTACATCAGTCAATAAACTGGAAGGTGCATTGGGGGTGTTTTTTACGGCTTCTTTTATATACCCCATTTTATCTTTCAATCCACCCAAATAATAGGCCGATGCTAAAACTACTCTGCGTGTTTCTGATAGCTTTTTATTAAAGGCTGCCAAATCGTTGATGTCTACCTGTAACGATGGTTCGTAAATGGATTTAATTTTGAAAGAAACTGGCTCCGTTAATTTCTCCGTTACTCCATTTACTACCTTGGATAGATACACCTTGTAAGTGCCCGGAATGGCCATAGGTCCATTATCCTCCCCTTCATAAGGATTATCTGGATTGGGAGTATAGAAGCTAATTGGACTTGTTTTTTCTAATCTTCCATTCCATGTAAATCGAACCATTCCTTTTGAAGCCGATTTTTTTATGCGACGTATTTCGTTGCCTTTTTCATCGGTAATAATGGCCAAAATATAAGGCGCTTCTTCATTATCTTCGAGCCTTAAACTATCTGCACTCGGATAATAAACCGGAAGATTATTTTTTATTCTTTCCTTTTCATTCTCCTGCCGAATTTCTTTTAAGGTTTTATAATCATCCTTTAGATAATAAGTAATATTGGCTCCAATTAATGGATTAGGTGTTGTAAAGAAACTTTCGCCTTGAAAAGATTTGCCTTTATGTCCATAGGGTGTTGATGGGATAAAAACGATGCCATCTTTAATGGGAAATATATGAGCCTTTTCATCTAAATCAGCCTGCTTAATATTTTGTAATAAAGTATAATCGTCCAACACATAAAATCCTCTACCAAAGGTGGCCACTACTAAATCATTTTCTCTTTCTTGAATGGCGATATCTTTAATGCAAATGGTGGGTAAGCCACTTCCTAATTTCATCCAGTTTTTACCGCAGTTGTTGGTAAAATACATGCCAAATTCAGTACCTGCAAAAAGTAAATCTTTTACTTTAGGATCTTCTGCAATACACCAGGCAGAGCCTCTTTCAGGCAAATCGCCTGTAATGTTTTGGCTCCAGGTTTTTCCTTTATCAATGGTTTTAATAATATATGGTTTAAAATCACCATTGCGATGGTTATTAAAAGTAACAAAAGCAACATTTTCATCGTGACGTGAGGCTATGATATTAGCTACATAAACTCCGGGTGTAATGGCAGGAACTCCAGTAAATGTAGAGACCTTGGTCCAGGTACTTCCTCCATCCGTTGTAACATGAATCAATCCATCATCGGTACCTGCATATAAAACTTTTTCGTTTAAGGGAGATTCTGCTAATGCTGTAATATTTCCATATAGTGAGGTGGATTGGTTTTTGGCAACGGCATCCATGCTCCACACCTTATCCATTACTTTTAATTTATTTCTATCTATGCCACTAGATAAATCTTCGCTAATAACAGTCCAGGTATTTCCCTGATCATCACTTTTAAAAACTTTATTGGCTGCAAAATACAAACGCTTGTTATTATGTTTTGAAATTAATAATGGAGCATCCCAATTAAAACGATAAGCAGCCTCCCCTTCCCTTTCCTGAGGTTTAATATCGATGGCTTCACCTGTTTTTTTATCAAACCTAACCAACCCACCATATTGCCATTGAGAATAAACGATATCCGGATTAGTAGGATCAATAGCTGGTTCAAAACCATCACCACCCACAGTAACAAACCAATCGGCATTGGTAATTCCTGTTGCCGATTTAGTTCTGCTGGGTCCACCCAAGGTATTGTTATCCTGGGTGCCTCCATAGATATTATAAAACGGACTTGCATTATCTACCGCTACCCTATAAAATTGGGTAATGGATAAATTCGATTTATAATCCCAGTTTTTTGCCCCATCAAAAGTTTCGTACAAACCCCCATCGCAACCCATCAACATATGTTCGGTATTTGCAGGATTAATCCAAATAGAATGATTGTCTACATGTTTATACTTCTCACCTACTCCTCTAAAATTTTTTCCCCCATCGTCCGTAACCATTGCCCAGGTATCCATGCTATATACCTTGTTTAGATCAATCGGATCGGCAAAAATTTCACAATAATAATTACCTGCTGTACTATGTCCACTTCTTTTTTCCCAGCTGGCGCCTCTATCCACACTTCTATAAAATCCTTTTTCATCATCGGTAGCCTCAATAATGGCATATATATAATCAGTATTTACAGGCGAAATAGCTAATGATACCCTACCCATATCTTTGCTAGGTAAACCATTGGATAATTTATTCCAGGTTTCTCCATAATCGGTACTTTTATAAATGGCCGACTCAGGTCCACCACTTATATAGGTCCACTCATGGCGGCGACGTTGATGTGCTGTTGAATATAAAATATTCGGATGCTTAGGATCGATATGCACTTCATTACATCCTGTATTTTCGCTAATCATTAAAGTTTGTTTCCAGGTTTTTCCGCCATCAACCGATTTATATATTCCTCTTTCACCCCCTTTACTCCAAAGAGGTCCATATGCAGCCACATAAACCATATTTGAATTATTTGGATCAATGGCAATCATTCCAATATGTTCGGAATTTTTTAGACCCATATTATTCCAGGTTTTTCCTCCATCCTCACTTTTATAAACTCCATCACCATAGGCAACACTTCTTTGGTTATTGTTTTCACCAGTACCTACCCAAATGGTATTCTCATTATTTGGATCCATTTTTAAACAGCCAATAGAATATGATCCCTGTCCTTCGAAAATTGGACTGAATGAAGTTCCGGCATTATCGGTTTTCCAAACGCCACCGCTGGATGCAGCAATATACCATTGGGTAGTTTTATTAGGATTTACAGCAATATCACCAATACGCCCTGATGTAACCGCTGGTCCTACCGAACGCCATTTAAGAGCAGAATAGGTATTTGCATCCATGTAAGGATGTTTGTCTTCCTTTTTATCAGTGGTTTTATTTTTTTGAGCATAGGTTGCTAATACGGTTGCGCTACAAAGGAGCAAGAGAATCTTTTTCATTACTTCTAAATTTGAAGGGCTAATATAGAAGTTTATTTGATTTAGGGCCCCATTCGGGTGTTCCGCTTTAGTCCCCATTCAGCAACTTTAGTACAGTATGCCTTGCCTGGTGGGCACCATAATATGCTACACAGCAAGGCCACCCATACTTCACAGTTCCTTCATGGGGAGCTATCACTGCACCCCCTGGGCCACAAAAGCAATCTCATAAAGAATATAAAAAAGAGTTAATCAGTAAAAAAAAAACCACCATGAACCAAAAGGATGGTTTATGGTGGTCAAATAAAATAGACGGAACAGCTTATTTTTTAATCGTCTTTGGATGTTCCGCTTTATACTTCTTATATTCTTTCCATTTATCCACTTGTGTTCCTGTAAGAATAGCTACTAACTTCTCGTCATATGTAATATCTAATGCATCCTTGGATGCCTTGGTATCTACTCCCTTTTTCTTATCTACATTTAAAGCATATAATTTGTTTTGATAATCCAGATTCAATGCATATACCGTGTTTTGCTGGGCATCATTCAAATCGAATAATTCAATCATCTTTTTGGTTTGAATTTCGGCTTTCTGCTCAGGATTCAATCGGGTTCTCTGATTCGATTGAATAACTGATTGGCCTATTACAATGCTCAATCCAAACACCGCAATAATTCCTACTACTAATACTAATTTCTTTTTCATATACATTTATTTAATTTTTAATAAACCTTCTCTAGTGAGCCGTTTTAATAGGACGATTTTTCCTTCATCATCAATACAATCCGGAATATCCTTCATTGTAAATTCACTCTTACTTTGGATAATATACTGAATGGCCTCTTCGGTATATTCAGGAAATTCTACTAATTTACCCAACCACTCTAATGCAATTTGTTCGTCCTTTCTCCTGATGTTTAATATTACATTGGTTCTTAATTCAAAAATGGTTTCCGGATTAACTTCCTGCACCTGACTTCCAATTTTGATGATGTTAATAAGATTAGGTTTTTGACCGTTAATAATTTCCTTTTTAAATCGATTGGCACTTTCCTTCAACGACATTCTTTTGGCACATAAGTCCCACAATTCTGTCAGGATGGCTTGATGTTCCGCTGTAGGTTCATCTTTAAGCATGTCGGTGGGTAAATACTTTCTAAACTCCACATTTTTCTTCGACAATTCTAAAATACTTTCGAGCAATAAATCGGTCCAGGTAAAGCCTAACCATCCCAAAGTAATATGGATAGAAAGTTCATCATTGGTTTCTGCTTGATGCATTACACCACGTGGTATGTACAATAAATCACCTGCATTTACTTCTAATTCCTGCATTAACGGACCTGATTCGTATTTACCCGTTTCAAATTCCTGCATTTTGGTAGGTAATTCAATTGGTGACTCTCCAAATATTTTCCAGGTTTTTTTTCCGTGAATTTGTAAAGCAAAAACATCATGGGTATCGTAATGATATTTGAACCCCTGACTGTTTTTAGGAGTGATATAAATATTTGTTTGAAATTTATGAAAGCATGATTTGGTAAGCTGTGTTGTTAATTCGCCTAATGAAGCCAAATGCTCATGCAAGCCCGACATAATAATAGTAGCTCCCTGGGAAAACTGCTTTAATAACTCCGTATAGTTTACTCTATTCTCCCCATACAAATACTTTTCATGATTGATATCGTCATTTGCATTGGTTAATTTTAAAGCAGGATATTTCATACTTTGATTGTACAAAATAGTATCCAACATGTCGGCCGTAAGAATGTGTTGATAATAAGTTGCATCCTTCCGCTCAATATGTAATGGCTTTTTTTCAAAATAAGTATCTTGAAATTCACTAAATTTTAATGGATATAAAATCCAATCAAATGAAGTTTCCATTGCTTCTTTATGAGGTAAATGATGTTGGGTTATTGTCGACATGCATTATATGTTCTGCAACCTAATCGCAAGTTGTATCAGCATAATGCGTGGTATCGTAAGCACCTACATCGGTTCCATCAGCATATGGATCACTTGGATCTGCATCGGTTACATCATAAGATCCATTATCAGTAGCATCTGCATAGTTAGTAGTATCCGAATCACAATCGGTAGCATCTGAGCAACTGGTAATTCCCATTGACATGGTAGTTAAAGCCAGGGCAATGGCCACTGTGCTTAGCTTATTACTCATGCTTAATTTTTTCTTAGATCCGCTTTCGGTAGTGGTTACGTCGGAATCGACCAATGTTGGCTTCTTGTTCATAGGTTTTAGTTATAAAATGTTAAACAATAATACATTATAAAATTCAAGTTGACAAATTTATTTCCATTTATCAAATGGCATAAACCCGCTGCCGTACGAATAAATAATCCCAAAAACTCCACAGCTGATGAATTTAATTTATTTAAAATACATCTAAATAATACCTTATTTCCAAAATTTTTAACTTACCGGATAAATTTTACCGGTTTGCTCATCCCACCTACCTGGAAAAAATAAACACCTTTGGATAATTGATTCAAATCTATTTGAAGAAGATTCGATTCGATGGTTGTTTGTTGAAGTACATTTCCCTTTACATCACAGAGTAAAAATGTATTGTGGTGAGAATCCTCCAAAAGCTGAATAGAAAGCATATCTCCATGAATAAACCAACGATAATGATTCATCGCTGGTTCATCTACATTTACATACTCATCCAAAATAGCCTGTAGATAATAAATTTCCTGGCTAGCATTGTTTTGATAAATAATATGGAAGGTACCATTTGCATAAGCAA
>JBEIQI010000211.1:0-5595 GCA_040376605.1 Flavobacteriales bacterium
GGGTCAAAACATGATGCAGAAGTGATGCAGAAAGCAGAAAACCCCTGTAAATACAGGGGTTTTAGAGGTCCCGAGCGGATTCGAACCGCTGTGGAAGCTTTTGCAGAGCCTTGCCTAGCCCCTCGGCCACAGGACCATTGTTGTACAAATATAGTCTTTTTTTAAATAAATCGTGCATAAATATAGCTAATACACTAAAAGCTACGTCTTTATTACTCTTCAGGCTTTTTAGAAAGATGAATTTCATCAGGTTTTCATCCAGCCATTTACCCTATCTTTAATCCATCTTTTAATATCCATTCAAATGATTTATAATCAATGGTACATCATCCTCGATTCAAAAGAACTTAAAAAAAATAGTCCCATTAAGATTAAACGACTTAATAAAACACTCGCCATGTGGCGAAACGAAAAAGGGGAACCTTGTTGTATAGACGATAAATGTTGTCACCGCGGTGCCTCCCTATCCTGCGGAAAAATTATCAACGGAAATATTGAATGCCCTTTTCATGGATTTATATTCGGAAAAGATGGTCATGTAAATTTTATTCCAGCTAACGGAAAATTAAAACCTGTTCCTCCATCCATGAAAGTAAATAGCTACCACATTTACGAAGCATTTGGTTTTATCTGGATGTGGTATGGCGACGAGAATAAAAAAACCGAAAAACCCTTTTTCTTCGAAGAACTCGCCGACTATTCATATGCTACTTTGCGCAACGAATGGACAGTGCATTATTCCCGTGCCATCGAAAATCAATTGGACTTAGTTCACTTGCCTTTTGTACATAAAACTTCCATCGGACGAGGAAATAAAACCTTGGTGAATGGCCCGGTAGTAATCTTAGAAAATGATTTACTTACTTTTTATGTAGATAACCAGGTAGACGATGGAAAAACGGTACCCCTAAAACCTGATGAAATAAAAAATTATAAAGATTTGTTTTTTCTTCGTTTTCATTTCCCCAACGTATGGCAAAATTATATCAGCGATAAAATAAGAATTGTTGCGGCATTCGTTCCCGCAGATGATGAAAACACGGTGATGTATGTTCGGCAATATCAAAAAATCGTTCGGATTCCGGGTTTAAGTCATCTGTTTAATGAACTGGGTATGTTGGCGAATCAATGGATTCTCAATCAGGATAAAACGGTCGTTGAAACTCAATTACCCAAACGTTCGGATTATAAAATGGAAGAAAAACTGATCATGGGAGATTTACCTATTATTGAATACCGAAAACACCGACATGAATTAATGGAACAAAGTCCAGATCCAAATGTAAAATAAATTATTAGTTTTACTTAAGTTTTAAATTAAGTATGTAGAATATGTTTAACTCAAATAAAACTAAAAAATGATGATGAAATTTTTAAAACTTACCGCCTTCGCTTTACTTGTTATTAATTTTCATAGCATTCAGGCTCAAATGAAGATTGTACAAATTACAACCATTGAATCAACAGTTGCTGCTGGATTTGGTCGTTCGGCCATGATCATTACCAAAGAAGATGGCAGCCAAACGGAAAGCGAATTGAATAATTTATTTAGTGCTTTCGGTATCAACTTTGGAAATGTTCAAATGAACGATAAGCTCATCCTTCAAGCCATCAAAGGTTATTTAGATCAAGGGTATAAATTAATAGCTACCTCTCCATTAACACTATCGGCCGCTACAGGAGGGAATTCAACGGGCATGTTTATGACCCGATATACCCTCACTAAAGAATAATTTTGAGTGAAATTTGGAATTATAAATTTTTGCTCTACATTTGTCCAACAAAATAACTATGAAATTATATCAATTACATCATCATCATTTCAACACTGGCTTTCAGGCGAGGAGGAAATGATATATGTAATTCAAAAATATTTCAAAAACCCGTCTGAGTAAAACAGACGGGTTTTTTATTTATAACCCGCCCTGTTTACTCCGACACAACAAAACAAATATGAGTAAACTTAAAATTGCGATTCAAAAAAGTGGAAGGTTAAGCGAAAAATCGCTAGATCTGCTAAAATCATGTGGTATTCAATTATCCAATGGCGACCGTAAACTCAAAGCAGAATCAAAAAACTTTCCCATCGAGGTACTCTTCTTAAGAGATGATGATATTCCTCAATATGTTGAACAAGGTGTTGCTGATATTGGCATACTGGGTGAAAACGAAGTTTGGGAAAAAGATAAATCGGTTAGTGTAATTAAAAAGCTTGGCTTTGCTAGCTGCAAACTATCCTTAGCCATTCCAAAGGATGAGGATTACATGGGTCTATCCTATTTCAATAATAAAAAAGTAGCCACCAGTTATCCACGAATTTTATCGAAATTTTTTAAGGAGAAAAATATTTCAGTGGAGATTGAGGAAATTGGGGGAAGCGTTGAAATTGCTCCAGGTATTGGTTTAGCCGATGCCATTTTCGATATTGTAAGCACCGGCAGTACCCTTTTAATGAATGGTTTAAAAGAAGTAGAAGTAGTAACCAAGAGCACAGCGGTGCTCATCGCCAACAATCAACTCAGTAACGAAAAACAACTTATTTTAGATAGACTCATTTTTAGAATAGATGCAGTGAAGGCTGCAGATGAAAATAAATACATTCTATTAAATGCCCCTGAATCAGCAGTTGAAAAAATATCAGCCATATTACCGGGGATGAAATCTCCAACTATTTTACCCCTTTCAGAAGCGGGTTGGGTTAGTATACATTCTGTGGTGAAAGAGGATGAATTTTGGGAAGTAATTGATCAATTAAAAGTGCTGGGAGCCCAAGGCATTTTAGTAGTACCAATTGAAAAAATGGTTATTTAAATATTATTTTATGCAAACATATTTATATCCGAAAGAATGGTTTCGTTTAACACAAAGGCCCAATACCAAAAAGTCCCAACTAAACGAGCTGATAGATAAGGTCTTTAATGATGTACGAAAAAATGGGGATAGGGCCATTAAGAAGTATAGTTTAGCATTCGATAAGGTGAAATTAACAACCTTGCTGGTAAGCGAACAAAAAATTAAGGAGGCTGCCAAACAAGTTTCACCCGAATTAAAAAAGGCGATACAGCTGGCCAAAAATAATATTGAAAAATTTCATGCATCACAAAAAGAGCCCATAAAAAAAATAGAAACTACCAAGGGGGTTATATGTTGGAGAGAAAGCAGACCCATTGAAAAAGTAGGCATCTATATTCCAGGGGGTACGGCTCCCCTATTTTCTACCGTACTTATGTTGGGAATTCCGGCCAGATTGGCGGGATGCAAAGAAATCATTTTATGTACTCCATCAAATAAAAATGGTGAAGTGAATCCGGTAGTGCTTTATACCGCCAACCTACTTGGCATCCGATCGGTATTTTCGGCAGGTGGAATCCAAGCTATTGCCGCAATGAGTTTAGGAACAAAATCCATAACGCAAGTAGATAAAATTTTCGGACCCGGAAATCAATATGTTACCGCTGCCAAACAAAAGGCACAAAGTATGGGGATCGCGATTGATATGCCTGCAGGTCCCAGCGAGGTATTAGTTATTGCTGATCAATCATCGAATCCCTCTTTTGTAGCTGCAGATTTATTATCACAGGCCGAACATGGAACCGATAGTCAGGTGATTTTATTATCCGATAATGAAAAACTAGTTGAAAATGTTTTAAAGGAAATTAAATTACAGCTGAATAAATTACCACGTAAATCGATTGCCACAAAAGCATTAAAAAACAGTAAAGCCATCGTTTTAAAAAACTTAAATGAATGTATGATGTTTAGCAATATGTATGCTCCCGAACATCTCATCTTGGCAACCAAGAATGCCAATCGTTTGACTCAACAAATCCAACATGCCGGATCGGTATTTCTGGGTAATTATAGTTGCGAAAGTGCCGGTGATTACGCTAGTGGAACCAACCATACCCTTCCCACTAATGGATTTGCAAAAGCTTATAGCGGAGTTTCGTTAGATAGTTTTATAAAAAAAATCACCTTTCAAGAACTTAGTAAAGAAGGGATTCAAAACATAGGACCCTCCATTGAACTCATGGCAGAGGCCGAAGAATTATTTGCACATAAAAATGCTGTAACCTTGCGATTAAATAAAAAATAATATGTTCAAGTTAGAAAATATTGTACGAAAAAATATCCTGGAACTTCAACCCTATTCAAGTGCCCGAGATGAATTTAAGGGGGAGGAAGGCATTTTTTTAGATGCCAATGAAAATCCGTTTGGAAACCTCAATCGATATCCAGATCCATATCAAAAACTCCTTAAACAAAAGTTATCCAATTATAAATCAATAGCCCTTAAAAATATATTTGTTGGAAATGGAAGTGATGAAGTGATCGATTTAACATTTAGAATCTTCTGTAACCCGGGCAAAGACAAAGCCCTTACCTTTTCCCCAACATATGGAATGTATGATGTTTCGGCAGCTATCAATGAGGTAGATTTGATAAAAATTCCGTTGAACGACGCATTCCAAATTAATTTGAATGAATTAGATACTATCATAGATAATGAGAACCTCAAACTCATCATCATCTGTTCCCCCAATAATCCCACAGGAAATAGCATTAACTATATCGAAAAAATCCTTGAAAAATTTAACGGAATTGTTTTGGTAGATGAGGCCTATATTGATTTTAGCGACCAGCCCTCCTTTTTAAATCTGCTGAGTCAATATCCCAATCTTATCATTGCCCAAACCTTTAGCAAAGCATGGGGATTAGCCGCAGCAAGAATTGGAATAGCCTATGCAAGTCCCTCTATCATTGACCTGTTTAATAAAGTGAAGCCACCTTATAATGTGAGTAAACTCAATCAAGAGGCTGCCATTAATGCCTTGGATCGTGTGGATGAATTTGAAAAAAACAGGCAATATATTCTGGAACAAAAATTATGGTTAGAAAATGAATTGAAACAATGTCCACTTATCAAAAAAATCTACCCATCGGATGCCAATTTTTTATTTGTAGAAACAACCAATGCCAATGAGATATACCATCAATTGGTGGCCCAACAAGTAATTACTCGCAACAGAAACAACATTCGTAATAATTGCATTCGAATAACAGTAGGAAGTCAAACCGAGAACCTAGCATTAATAACCGCCTTAAAAAATATCATATGAAAAAAGTATTATTTATAGATAGAGATGGAACTTTGGTGATAGAACCACCCATCGATTTTCAATTGGATAGTTTGGAAAAGCTCACGTTTTATCCGGGCGTATTCCAACAGTTGGCAAGAATTGTTCAGGAAACGGACTATGAATTGGTAATGGTAACCAACCAAGATGGATTAGGGACTTCCTCCTTTCCTGAAGAAACTTTCTGGCCGGCGCAAAATAAAATAATAGAAGCCTTTAAAAACGAAGGCATCGAATTTTCAGAAATTCTCATCGACCGATCTTTTCCTGAAGAAAATCTTCCTACCCGTAAACCGGGAACCGGCATGCTTACCCATTATATAAAAGGTAATTACGATTTAGCGAATTCATTTGTTATTGGAGATCGATTAACCGATTTACAACTTGCCAAAAACCTGGGTTGTAAAGCCATCTATTTATCGAATGATAAAAATGAAGAAGCCATTTTAACTACCAC
>JBEIQI010000061.1:0-13721 GCA_040376605.1 Flavobacteriales bacterium
AATTTAGCAAACTGTGCAATTCTAATGGTAGGAAAATTAGCCGGACGCATGGTCGCAAATTTCCATAAGGTATTATTAATGGGATCTAGTTGATAAGCCTTTCGCAAATAATGATATTCTTTTTTTAAGGAGTTCGGGTATTCATCAATAAAATGATCTTCTAAAAATCCAGCTTGGCCAAATAATAATGCTTCCAATTGGAATAAATTAGATTTTAACTTGGCCAATAATTGAATGGGAATACTTTTAGCCAAAATATGAAATGGCAATGCATTTGTTTTAAATCCAAAATTTCTAGCCAAATATTCGTAAAATGTTATTTCCCAGTTGTAGTCATTCTCTTTTAAATCTTTTAAAATAAAACGGGTTTTATCATTTAACCGTTCCAAAAATAATTGATGCATAAATGGATCCAGGTTTTGATAATCCAGATCCAGGAGGAGTTTTTCACATGCAATCCACTTATTACCCAAATGAAGATGATTGTATTTGGAAATAACTGAATGAGGTATAATGGATCTTAATTCAACGGTTGGAATTACCTTACCCAATTGATTAACGATTTCCTGATCATGTTCATATACCACGTGCAATACTACATTGTTATAGGCCTGATCAAACTGATGCCCATGTTGCATCCATTCTGAGGAGGTTACATGAATCTCTACATTACCGGCCCACAGTGTATTATCCACCATTAGTTTGGCGTTGAAAAAATCCGGGCCGGCATCTGTATTCAACGTACCAGGATTGATCACTACAACCTGCTTACCATCAAAGGTAGCTAATGCCTCCTGCTTGTATAGGGCAGCTTGCCATACATATTGCAAAAAATCTTCTTTCAAGAGTTAATTAATTTATTAGGGTTAATAAATGAGATCTATTGAAAAATTAAAAGATTCTAAAAAACTTGTCAATCTTTCATTCATAATATACTATATTAGCTTCGAAAACAAAAAAAAATCCACCATGTTTTTAAAAGAACATCATGTACATGTTATGATCGGCTGCGCCGACGCCAGAGATTTTAGCCAGGTTCATCTGGATGCTATTCAGCATACCATCGATAAATACCGCGAGGAGAAAAAAATATTTTGCGAATTTCATACGATTAGAGCAGCAGGAAGCTTCCTTACATCAGATGTAATTGGAGATATTAAACGTGTCATCGAAAATACACTCAGAGAATCTACCTACGGATTAAAAGACATTCATTTTTTTGTGCATATATTATCGCATGGGCATTTAACCAAAGATTCCAAAGGTGGTCCGGCCGACCATATTTATGACCTTTCTATTGTTAAAGATTCTCCATTAAATTGTGGTATGCTTCATGCAACGGAGGTAGCTATAGAAATAGAAAAAATGATTCTGGAAGAAAAACCCGAACTTATATTAAATGGCAAACTAGAGGTAATTGATACAGAGGAAGAACTTCGATTACTCCTAAAAGAATATTATGCCTATGATGGTTATTTAGCAGGAGACTGGATTAGCAGTATAGACAATCTAAGAGCTCATCCACGTAAACAAAGAACTATTTTAAATAAGGTAATAGAAACTGATCCCGAATTGCGTCGATTAAACATACAAATTACTGCGGCTATCAACGATTATTCTATCCATAATTATATTCGTACAGATGGAGGACAGCCCCATGTGCCCTTTTGGTTTGATGTACAAACCTATTTACATCAGCATAGTGCAAATGAAAGGACAAAAGAGGAAATTCTGATTAAACAATCAGAAAAACAAAAACCGTTGGCAGGGCTTTTCTGTTGTACCGACCCCATGATGAAAAGCAGAACCATGGCAGCAGACTATTATTTGGCCCTTAAAAATATGGAAAGCCAGGAGGATTATTTACCCAATACCATCTTTAATTTCTCCGGATCCAGTTTCGATATTCCAGGAACCCCCTTTGGACCTTATGTAATTACTGGGTTTTTCTATGCAGTAACCGCCTTAGAATTAACCGATTGGATGGTGATGGGTTATAGCTCGGAGGATACCAAACGAATGATGAAAAAATTAGAGAATGATATAATCATGAATTTAATTATCAAAAAATTCAAGATTAACCTCATCCCAATTAATCAGGAAGAATTAATACAACAGGTTTAACTCCAGTTGAATAAAATAATTTTCGTTTACGTTAAATTAATTGGATTTATTGAAGTCAAAAGATTGACATGAGGATAAGGTTGGTATTATTTATTGTTTGTTTAACGGGATTAAATTCTGTTTTTGCCCAATACAATTATTGGTCGCAACAATATGGCTCCCGATCATCATTAATGGGCGGAGCAGTTGTAGGTGGCGTTCAAGATAATTCTGCCCTTTATTATAATCCTGGGGGTATCGCCTATATTGATAGTGCCCATTTAAATGTTTCGGCAAATGCCTATGGAATGGATTATTTCCAATTAAAAAATGGAGCCGGAAGAGAAATTGACTTAACTTCCTTAAAAATTCTAGTGTACCCCCAATTTATTTCAGGTTTAGTAAAGTTTAAGTTTATACCTAAATTAAAGTTTGCTTATGGTTTGTTAACAAGATATCGCAATGAGGTAAAAATGCATGCGGACAATAGTGGATACTTTAACATTATTCCAAACGAACCAGATAGCCAATATTATTACGGAACTTTTGATTATGAGTTGAGTTCAATAACGCAGTGGGGAGGATTTTCATTTGCATATAAATTTACCCCTCGTTTTGCCGTTGGACTTACCACCTTTGTTACCTATTCACATATGGATGGACTTCGCAATACCTTTAGCACTGCCGATGTAACTCATCCAGACCCAGATTCTACTTATGTTGCAAAATTTTTTAGTCATGAGCATTATAATGTGGATCATTTTGGGCTGTTATGGAAGTTAGGGTTTCAATTCAATTGGGATAAATTTAAGTTAGGATTAACCTTTACTACCCCTAATATTTCTCTCTTTGGGTTTACCCGAATTAGTCAAACCCTTGAATATAATAATCAAGATAAATTTATTGCAGATACTATTGCCATTGGTCGTTATCCCAGTTGGTTAATTTCCGATGACAAAAATAATCTTACTACAACCATTCGCAGTCCGTTAAGTATTGCTATCGGTATGGAATATGATTTTCCAAAGACCGATACAAAAATTACCATGACTACCGAATACTTTTTTCCTATACCGGAATATCAAATTGCTAAAAGTGAAAATCCCGTTTATATTCGTCCGTTAGATCAATATAACAACAATATTTATACGAGGCCATTTATGCAACTTTCAGCATCCAACTCTCCAGTGCTTAATCTTGGGCTTGGTTTTGAACAAAAGATTAATAAAAAAACCGTTTTTTATTTTGGAGTTAGAACCGATTGGAACAATGGTATAGAAGCAGTAAAAACCACTGATTTGATCTCCAATAGAATCAATCAAAATTATAATCATTATTTACATTTCAGTTCTGGATTTACCTATAAAAAAGGAAGTAGTGATATCACCTTTGGCATTAATTATGGGGTTGGGGCAACCGGTCTGCGTCGACAAATTATCAATTTATCTGATCCTCTAATTTTACTTAATGGAGATAAAGAATATTTTATTCTGCAAGGAGGGCGTGATCAAACCATTCAGGCAAATGTGCATTCACTTTCAATAATTATTGGTTATACCTATTATTTAAAAAGATAAAACCTTCTTATTTAATGGGGTCCTTTACGCATCTAAATCCGAGATGATTCGTTCCTGTTCTCCATTCACCCTTTCCTCTTGTACCTAAAATATAACGCGAGCAATATTGATCGGAGCAAAGAAACGATCCTCCTCTATGTACCTTCTTTTTTAGTCCAGGTTCGATAGGATCATAACTATTGGCGGGTCCTGATGGATTGTAAGATATTGTATCCTTTGCCAAAGTCAAATAATAATCCGGTCTGTACCAATCCGAACACCATTCCCAAACATTACCAGACATATCATATAAACCATAAGAATTAGCCGAATAAGATTTTATTGGAGCCACTCCTATAAATCCATCTGCACCTGAATTTTTATTTGGAAATTGCCCTTGAAAGGTATTACTCATCCATTGTTGATTTGGTCGAAAATAATTGCCCCATACATAACGATTACCTGAAGCGCCTCCTCTGGCGGTAAATTCCCATTCCGCTTCGGTAGGCAACCTTTTCCCAGCCCATTGGGCATAAGCCTCCGCATCCTGATAACAAATATGAACAACAGGTTCGTTTTCTTTACCTTTAATGGTAGATTGAGGCCCCAGAGGATGTCGCCAATTGGCTCCAGCTACAAACTTCCAAAATAATAAATATTCTTTAATAGAAACATCGGATGTTGGATAGACAAATACCAATGATCCTGCAACTAAATTATCGGCATTCACTTCAGGAAACTCCTCCTTAGTTGGAATCATTTCAGCAACAGTAATATACCCAGTAGCCTCAACAAATTCTTTAAACTCTCCATTGGTCACTTCATGTTCATCCATCCAAAAACCATCCACATAAACCCGATGAATTGGATTCGCATCTACAGAAATACCTGTAACACCGCATAAACTTTCATTAGAAATATCTGTACCCATAGAAAAAGTTCCCCCGGGAATCCATACCATATCCTTTGGATTAGATTCGTGGGGCTTCCATGTGTTTTCAATGGTCGCTTTAAATCCATTGGAATTTTTAGTTGATTCATTCTTATTCTTCACTAAACCATTGGATTTTTTGCAAGAAGCAAAAGCAATGCAAACAATGATTATCCAAGCACGAAATGACATTTTTACAAATTGTTTTTTACCATTAAATAAATGAGAAATTCGCTGGAAATTGTTTTTCAAAAGTATCAATTTAATCAGCAACACCTATCTATTGCTTCAGGGACAAGGAGATAATTCAATTATACCCAACATCCATAGTTTGAGTTTTATTATGGGTTATACCCATTATTTAAATCCCAAAAGTAAATATTGATGTTGTTTATTATCAGATGAAGAGGCTATTAATGCCATTTTCTTCATCAAAAAATGTGTAAACTTGTACTCATAGATTTAAAACCATATGAGGTCATTTACAAATTTAATTTGTTTGATAATTGTTGTTGTTTCAATGGCATTGCCAGCGCAGCTAGTTTGTCAACAAAATCCAATAGACTCCCTTTTAAATGCATTAAAAACAACGGGAGAAGATACCAATAGAGTGAATACCTTTAATAATCTGGCCTGGGAAATTATTTTCACCACCGGTGAATATGATAAAACCATGTCATATGCCAACGATGCCATTGACCTATCAAAAAAGATAAATTATAAAAAAGGAAATGCCGAAGCTTTAAATGTAATTGGAGCGGCCTATATGTTTCAAGGAAATTATAATGAGGCATTAGAATATTACTTTGAATCATTAAAAATTAGAGAGGTAATGGAAGATAAAAAAGGAATTGCGGCGGCCTATAGTAATATTGGATTAGTATATATGTATCAAGGCGACTATTCAAAGGCCTTGAAGAATCATCAAGCATCGTTAAAAATAGAAAAAGAACGAGGTGATAAGGCAGGTATTGCAGGTTCTTACAATAATATTGGGATTGTTTATGAAGATCTTGGAAATTATCCAGAAGCCCTTAAAAATCATTTAGCCTCCCTTAAAATCGACGAAGAATTAGGCAATAAATCCGGCATCGCTAATTCATATAATAATATTGGAAGCATCTACGAAATACAACGAAATTTTAAAGAAGCATTAAAAAATCACTACGCTGCGCTTAAAATTAGACAGGAGCTCGGCGATCAAAGAGGTATTGCAGATTCGTATCTCAGTATTGGAAATTGTAACAAAGAATTAGGCAATTTTACAGAGGCCTTAAAAAATTTCCTGGAATCACTTGATATCGCCAATGCAATTGGAAACAAACCAGGAGTAGGCAACGCTTATAATAATATAGGCAACGTATATATGGTTCAGGGGGATTCAGCATATGCAAAAGGCAACGAAAATTTTGCCATTAATGATAGATATCCACTGGCTATTGAGAATTATAAAATATCCCTAAAAATACGGGAGGAGATTGGTGATAGAGCCGGTGTGGCATCCAACTATAATAACTTGGGGGCGGTAAATTTAAAGCTAAAAAAATACGGACCAGCATTAATTTATTTAAATGACGCGTTGGACGTTTCAAAAGAAATTGGTAACAAAAAAATCATTCGGGATACCTATAATCACCTTTCTGTTTTAGACAGTGCACAGGGCAATTTTGCAAAAGCCTATGAGCACTATAAATTATTTATTACCTACCGAGATAGTTTATTTAATGAGGAGAAAATTCAACAAACAGCTCAAATGCATATGAATTACGAAATTGAAAAAGACCAATTGTTGGAAGCTCAAGCTTTGGAAAAGGAAAAAGCGAGAATTGCCCGCAGGAACATGTTGCAATATATGTTGATTTTCGTCATTGTGTTTTTAGTAGTTGGTGCCGTGCTTCTGCTTGGTTCCATAAAGTTTCCGCCTGCCCTTGCTCAAGGTTTAAACTTCGTATTACTTTTGCTTGTGTTCGAATCTATATTAGTATTTACCGACCCTTACTTGGATACTTTTACCAATGGAGTGCCTATTTATAAATTACTGGTAAATATTTTATTAGCGGTCCTCATATTTCCTATCCACAATTTCATGGATAGACGATTTAGAAAGCGTTTGAAATTGAATTAGATATATAAACCTATCCAACAAAAAACGCCTTGAATATCAAGGCGTTTTTTATTCTAAATATTTTGAATCAAAATTACTCGGTAACTATAACACGCAAAGTTTTGGTGCGACCATCTGCCGTTAAAGAGATTAGGTACATGCCAGCTTTTAATCCATAATGCTTTGGATTAAAGAGGTAATTATATTCTCCAATTGATAAATTGGTACTCACCAGATTTTGCAATTTAACACCCATCATGTTATATAAATCAATCTGTACATCAGCATCTACATTAATTGCATAATCCAATACCGCCATATCTTGCAAAGGATTCGGATAAATTTTCATTTGGCTATTCTCATTTGATTCGATATCCTCAATACCAATGCCCTGCACAATATATATGGAAACAGAATCAACTACATAATATAAATTAAGAAATTGATTGGTTGATCCATCCACAATTACATCATAAGTGGAATCCCTTTCAAGACCTGGTATATCCACATAAATGGTATAGTTTCCAAAGTCAACATTACTAAATGAAAACTCTCCTGTTTCGCTTGTAAGGGTGCTTTCAACGATGGTATTAGAGCCTGTGATTCCTCTTTTTACTACAACCCCATGCACCGGATCGCCTTGGTTTCTTCCAAAACCCGGTCCTTCAATTACAAACCCTTGAATGTATCCAATGTTGGGAGAATTGAATGGTAGTTCAATCATAGAAATATTTATAAAATCATTAGCAGTACATCCATGGGTAAAAACATCTGAAGAATCCCATGCCCAATCATGATCAAAATAAGTTGGTATAAGCGTTGGATAAGCAATGGTATCCGGAAACACCTGAATTAAATAATCACCCTGCTCTATATTGGTAAATTGAAAAGTTCCACCTAGACCTAAAGGTTGTATTTGCAAAGTATCAAAAGAAGTATACCACGACAAGTACGGATATAGAACGGCAATTCCTTCGGTTACATCGCTTCCAGGCTTGGTTACATGCCCATAAATATCCGTTCCAACCTCAATAGCGGTATAAGCGGTATCTTTACCGTAACAATTACTTGCTACAAAGGTTACCATATAACTTCCTGCAGTGTTATAAATATACGTTGGGCTTTGAGAGGTAGACGTGCTACCATCACCAAAATTATAATACCAATTAGGACCAATTGCCGACATGGCCGAAAAAACAACTGGTGCACCTACACAAACAGGTGAAGTTGCAGAAAAAAGAGCATCTGGTTGCCCGCAATTAACGCTAAAGCTATTCCAGGTATCATAAGGCCAATTACTGATTGAATAAACAGGATTATCGACTTGAATACAACTTAACCCAAAGTTGGTCAGTGCATTGAAGGTTACAATATTAGTGTTATTGCCATTTTTTACGTTGAGTGCCGTTAAACTATTATTTGAACAAACAATAGTTCTAAGCTCTGTATTAGCAGCTACATTTACACAAGTGATAGTATTATGTGCACAATATAAATCTATAAGAAGAAGGTTATTTGTAAGATCAATTGTGATTAAATCATTGTAATTACAATTAAGGTATAACAAGGCATGGTTCTGACTTAGATCCAAGTTGCCAATTAAGTTTTGTGAACAATCTAAATAAACCAAACTGGTATTATTCGAAACATTCAAATTGACTATGAAGTTATTGGAACAATTTAAGCCAACTATATAAGGAAAGGCCTCAATTCCTGTTAAATTAGAAATGCTAAATCCATTTACATTCACGGTATCATAAAATGATTCGGCTTCAACCACTTGAATCTCGGTATCCAGATTGGTATTAATGTTAGGGTTAGCAAGGAGGGCCGCCTTAAAGTTAGCATCAGGAATAGCTACATTCTGGGCAGAAACAAGGGATGAAAAATTGATGAGTAGAATGGTAATTGCGGTAAAAAAGAATGTTTTTTTCATGTAAGCTGCAATATTCGGGTTTGAGTTGACAATTGTAAGGGTTTTAACGCCGATTTGAGAAAAAGGTTTCGTAAACAGCCAATTTGCGGGCATATTAGTTGATAAACGTGCCACCTAACACAAAAAAACCAGCCCACTTGGGCTAGTTAACAATGTAAGAATGGCATGCAAATGCTCTAAAACCTATTTAGCAGGGTATTCAGTAATTTTATCTGCAACCAAAATCCTGGAGGCCTCACCATCTTTTAGTATGTATTGAATTTGTCGAATATTGCCTGTTTTGGAACTCCCCGGATCATTAGAACTATATAAATCAAAACGTTGAACAAGATTATTTTCCACAATGGCAAAGTCATCAAAACCGGCATACCCTTTACTCGCCTTTGTGTTTTCTTTAATATTGGGAAATGTAATCAAACTCATTGATTTTCCTTTGTTAACTGAATATCCAATAATGTTTCCATAATTATCTTTTCCACGGTAATAAACCAATACCTCCGGATACCCATCAATATTAAGATCTCCAATCTCCGCATTTAAAATTATACCATCTATAGTATGGTTCACTTTGGAATTATCAATTTCTAATCCAGCAGGTAGGATGGATAGTTCCTTACCCATCAGTTCAATTTGAAAACTATAGGTTTTCATTTGTAAAACCTTACTGAATATTACTTTATCTATTTGTTGTTGATCTAATTCGCCTTCAATTTTTGAATAGTTGCCTTCAATAGTTGCTCCCCCAGAACAGAAATATTGAAGATTATTATTGGTTGCATTCGCTTGATCAGAGGAGATAGATAATACATTTTTGTTTAACTTAAACAGAATGGAATAGCCTTCATTTCTACCATTTAAGGTTACAGAATCTAATTTGGTAACATCCATATCAAACGTGCATGATGGTTTCTTCTTATCCGCCCTTGATCTAATGCTCACTTGTGCAGTAGAATCTGATAATTTCTTGATTGTAACTGCTACCCAATCATATCCCTCTTCCTTTTTAGAATAACCATCCGAAACATAACTGCCTACAAAAGCATCTATGCCCGAAGTTAATTCGGAACTTACTGGTGGATCAATTTTAGTTTGGTTTTTATTTCCACAACTAAAGGTAATTGCCGCAACGCAGCCAACCATAAAGGATTTTTGAAAAATAAATTTCATCTATTTTTAAATTTGCGGCAAAGGTAAATAGCCGCAAGATCACTTTTACATCCTTAATGCTAATTAAGTAAAATAAGCCCGAATGTTTGAGTATTGTTTTTTCAAGAACAATATGAATCCTGAAATCGATTTAATTATTCCTTCGTTTTTCCTTTGATAGATGCTTCTACCATATCCCACATTTCTTTTGGAATCATATTACCAACCCAGGTAAACTCCCCTCCATTCTGCATCCATTCTCCTCCATCGATAGTGATAACATCCCCATTCACATAAGCCGAATAATCACTCATTAAGTATGCAGCTAAATTTGATAACTCCTGATGTTCTCCTACCCTACCCACCGGAATTTTATTATTGATATCCAATTTATCCATAAACTCTTTTGGAAATAAACGATCCCATGCCCCCTTGGTGGGAAAAGGTCCGGGAGCAATAGCATTAAATCGCAAACCATATTTACCCCATTCTACAGCCAACGATCGGGTCATGGCTAATACACCAGCCTTTGCGCATGCCGATGGAACTACGTATCCACTTCCAACCCAAGCATAAGTAGTTACTATACTCAATACATTCGCTTTAATTTTATTCTCAATCCAATACTTACCCAAAGCCAACGAACAATTATAAGATCCTTTTAAAACGATATCAACTACCGAATCAAATGCTCTATGACTCAATCTTTCCGTTGGACTAATAAAGTTTCCGGCTGCATTATTCACTAATCCATTAATCTCGCCATATTTGGCAATACACTGATTGATAACACTTTCAACTTCATCATAATTACGAACATCACAGGCATATCCTGCAACATTTCCTCCGGTTGATTCGTGCAATTCATCTACAGCCTTATTGATCTTATCTGCATTCCTGCTGCAAATAATTACGTTGGCGCCAAGTTGCAAAAAATATGTGGACATCGATTTTCCTAATCCGCTTCCGCCTCCCGTAACTAAAATCGTTTTCCCTTTCAGCGATCCATCTCTAAGCATTGGTTCTGTATAATGTGGCATGGTAATTTTAAAATTTTTGATTTAGACAAACATAGTTAAATTTACATGAAATAATCACAAAAAATGGGGAACATGTCCTGATTAAAGCAGGCTGCCAGAGATATTGTAAATTAGATAAATACAAAGTGCAAATTTTATTGAAATTAACTTAGCTAACTGCTAAATTTGTTAGCTGTAAACAAACATTCATGCGTGATCAACAACTTATTAAATTTCTAGTTACCGCACTTGCTATTTTTATTTCAGGAATGTTACTTCCTGGGGTGGATGTAGCTAATGTTTGGGTAGCAATGATTTTGGCCGCCATCTTATCCTTATTAAATAGATTCGTTAAACCCATTTTGGTCTTACTTACCTTACCGGCAACAATTTTTAGTTTGGGTTTATTTATACTTGTAATTAATGGGACCATCATATTTATTTCCGATTGGTTGGTACCCGATACATATTTTAATGTGAGAAACTTCCTGATGGGCATTGTGTTTAGTTTTATGATAGCCATTACAGGAAGTGTGTTAGAAAGCACCTTAGGCATTAACAAGAATAAAAAAAAGGAATCATAAAAAAAGGCCGATATAAATCGGCCTTTTTATTTTAAATTTTATCTTGATAAAAGAAGAAAAAGAAAAATCCGGCTAACCAATCGGCCCGAATATTTTTACCCTCTCCTATTCTACTTCCATTGTAATAAACATCCCCATCACTTTCTACCTGACCTATTCTTGATCCACTTTTATAAACATCCCCATCAGACTCGATTTGTCCAACCCTACTTCCACTTAAATAGACGTCACCATCGCTTTCAATTTGTCCGATCCTTGATCCACTTTTATATACGTCACCATCCGATTCAAACTGACCTACACGACTCCCATTTATGTATACATCGCCATCTGATTCTATTTCCCCAATTCGAGAACCTTTGTAATATACCGATTGTGCCGAAATTTGCCATGCCGACATGGCCAACATAATAATTAATAGTTTTTTCATTTCTTATTGATTTAAAAATTAAACATTTGTTTTACTTCAAAAATTCCTTTTTTATTAATAATCCACTCTGCTGCAAGAACCGCTCCAAATGCAAATCCCTTTCGATTGTGGGCAATATGTTTTAATTCAATGGTATCAATTTCACTGCTATAACTTACAATATGTGTCCCGGGAACATTTTCAATTCGATCTGCAGTTATCGTCAATTTTGAATCATCGGTTGTTTGATGGTCTACCCATTGTTCTTTCCGTTTTAGTTTCTCCAGAATATCCTTACCCAAACTAATGGCAGTGCCGCTGGGTGCATCTAATTTCTGAGTATGATGAATTTCATGGATTGAAGGTTCATAAGCCGGATACTGATCCATTATACCCGCTAAAAAGCTATTTAATGCAAAAAAAATATTTACTCCTACACTAAAATTGCTACCATACACTAAACTTCCGTGCGACAAGGTGCATTGTGTTTCGACCTCTTTTAACGAATCTTGCCAACCTGTAGTACCAACAACCATCGGAACCTGAGCCTTTAATACAAAATTTATATTATCTAAAATAACATGTGGAGTTGAAAAATCAATCACCGCATCGCATTGCCTTAAATCAGATTCAGTAATACCTGATCTATTTTGAGAGGTAATTTTTAAAGGAACCTGATGGCCCCTTTGCAAGGCAATTGACTCAATCTCTTTGCCCATTTTACCATATCCAAATAAGCCTATTTTCATATAACAAATCTAATAAATATGCTGGATGGTAAATGAAATAATATTTATTTCAATCCAAAGGTTACGGTAACTCCTACAGCAGGGGACGGCTGCCAGGTATTAAAAAAGGTGGCAGGTTGAATTTTCATGCTCAAATTCGGACTGATATCAAAGGTAGATAAATGAGCATCTACAGCAGCATCCACAATATTGAGGGTCCATAAAGCAACTGCTACTATGGTAAGGATATTTCGAGTTCTTTCGAAATTATCCCTTTCTGTTTTCATTCCGGTTGGGTTATATTGATATTGCTCATATCCTGCAACAATCAAAGTATCATTTACCCAGGTTCTATAAGCATCTCTAAATCCAATATATTTAATATGTTGATCCACAATAAAATATCCGGTGGTACCCAATGCACCCCAAACAATAGGTAACTTCCAATATTTGCGGTTATAAATTTGCCCCAAACCTGGCACAATTCCACTCATTAAAGCGGCTTTCCAAGGTATAGTTGGCTGACGGATTTTAGGTGTCTTCTTCTTTTTTACCTGTGAACTATCAGCAGAAACTTTGAGAGAATCCTGTTGAGGGTTCGTTTGGCCCCATAAAAAATTTCCTGTTTGCGAAAGGATCACAAACAGGAAAGTAAAAATGAATACAGTATAATTATTTTTCAAAACATTCAATAATCTTCTCCAATTCCTTTTCATTTAAAAAATCTATTAAGATTTTTCCACTTCCATTTTTCCCAGGTTGAATAATCACCTTCTTTTTGAGAATCTCTGTAAGCTGATGACCATATCCTGCGTACTTGTCATTCCAATTATTATTAACGTCCAACTCAGCTTCTTTAGTATCTGATTCAACATTTTTGCTTTTTTTTCCTCCCATGCTTTTGGCAATTTCCTCTACCTGACGTACTGAAAGATCTTCGTTTAGAATACGTGTTAAAATTTCCAATTGTTGCTCCTCGGTGCCTGCATTAATGATTGCACGGGCATGACCCATCGTAATCTTTCCCTTTTTAATAGCCACCTGAACCTCTGTTGGGAGTTTAAGTAACCTTAAATAATTAGTTACAGTGCTTCTATTTTTGGCAATTCTTTCTCCAAGCTTCTCCTGGGTTAAACTGCATTCATCAATTAATCTTTGATAGCTTAAGGCTACATCAATGGCATTTAAATCTTCTCTTTGAATAT
>JBEIQI010000111.1:0-9319 GCA_040376605.1 Flavobacteriales bacterium
ATTCCCATATGATTCCCACATCATTTTCCTATCAGGAAATTGAACGGAGCGGAAACGCCATGACAATTAATTATGATCAAAGCGATGAACTTATTTTTGGATTAAACTATAAACGAGCTTTATTTCCTATCCATAAAGGTTATGATGTTATAGCTGGGCAAAACTTGGTTTACGCCATGTATACCTTAGACTCATTAATTAAATCCGACAATTCTTATCAAGTATCATTTTCAAATATAAGTGGAGTGGTCTTAGATAGTATGGATTTACAGTTATCCCATGTGAATCATAGCTTGGCCAACGATACCATCATCCTTACCCTTTTAAGCTTGGATACAGTTAATTTCCCTAACGGATCCGTATTATTAACCGATACCCTCGTAATTAATGTCCCTTTATCTCCTGGTAATAATTTAGCCAATACTACCAGTCTTCGCTGGAAACCAAACTATATCATGGACAATCAGCCAATTGGGCTCAAGTTCGAGTTTTTTGGCTCATTGCAGGATACCTTGGCCCTGATGTCTGGATTTGGAATTTATCCTGCCCCTAATACATGTACCGATTCTAGTTGGGATAAGGCTAGGAAATCTATTTATTACCCAAATAGTTATGGTTATTGGAGTAATTTTAACTTGATTCTGCCAACTAATACCCAAGGCGATCTTTTTTATGATTGTAATGGGAATATTCTAAAAGATACTTCTGATAGTGAAAGTTATATCCAAAATTGGTCCATCACCTCTTATATCAGTGCCCCTGAAATTGGGTGGAAGGATGAAGAGCTCAATCATTTAACAATTTACCCCAACCCTGTCAGCAATATAATGTACGTAAAAGGCGTTGATATGGCGGATAGAGTGCATGTTTACGACTGTTCTGGGGCATGTATCAAAACCTTTAATTATACATCTTATTTAGATGTAACTGACCTTAATAATGGAATCTATATCTTTGCAATTGAATATGAGAAAAGAACAGTTCATAAAAAAGTGGTTATACAGCATTAGTTTTGTACTTGGCATTAGTTTAATAACTACTACTTATGCGCAAAAGGAATTTGTGGAAACAGGTATTCAGGGTCATAGAAATATAGATCTTACTCGTGCCATTACGGATACCCTAGATCAGCATTTTGATTCTGCTACCGTTACCCTTTATGGTTCTCCAAATGGGGGGTTTGTAGGTGGAAATACAGGTTATGGTGAAATTGCCAAGGCTCAGGAATTTGATGTTGATACAACTTCTTATTTTGTCAATGGCTTCATTTACTGGTTTGGCTACAAAGAACATCAATCGCTGGCTTCTGATAGTTCAAGGTTAATGCTTCGATTTTGGAATAATAACCAATCTGCTATTATTGGAAGTTTTACTAGGCTTATTCCTTACACTGTTTTTGATTCAACCGAATTATATATTCAGGATATAAACGCAGATACGCTGTTTGCTGGTGGTGTAAATGTTTGGAATCTTGCTGTACCTAAATCAGTAAGTGCCAATTATTCGGTTGGGTTTACGATGGAAGATTTGCATTACAAGGATACCGTTTCACTTATGATGAGTTCTGATGGGGATGCTCCTATATCTTATATGAGCTGGGAAAAATGGAATGGGTCTTGGGATCTGATTTTAAACACCTGGAGTTTGGATATTGATTTTGCCATTTTTCCGCTGGTTGATTTAAGTACAGCCTCGATGGAAGACGACCTGTTTATACAAGGTTTAAAATATTCATTATATCCAAACCCGGCAAGCGATTGGATGAATATTGAGATGGAAGTGGAGATGGATGACGAATATTTGGTTACTATTCATGATTTAACGGGAAGACTTATTAAAACCCAAAATTTAGGATACCTATTTCAAGGTAGGGTTTCCACTTCTATTGAAGTTTTCGAATTATCCACTGGAAATTATATTCTTACAATTACAAACGGAAAGAGTGGACTAAGTAAGAAGTTTATTAAGAATTAAGTCGTTTTTTTAGATCGATTCCGGGATACGTATAACCCTGTCGAATTGATAAAGTAGAAGGCCCTAAAATTATTTCTAATCTCGATACATTACCTTTTTTACTGCTTTAATGACTCTTTCTGCATTTGGTAAAAATTCAGCCAGAAGGGTTGGTGAATAGGCTGAAGGTGTATCTGCTGTATTTACCCTTAGAACAGGCGCATCCAAATAATCAAATGCTTCGCGTTGTACTTTAAACGCCACCTCAGTAGAAATGTTTCCTAATGGCCAGGCTTCTTCAACACAAACCAAACGATTTGTTTTCTTAACCGATTGAATAATGGTATCGTAATCAATAGGTCGAACAGTGCGTAAATCTATTAGTTCAACAGAGATCCCTTCCTTTTCTAATTCCATTGCGGCAGCCATAGCTACCTTGGTTATCTTCCCAAAAGTTACAATGGTAACATCAGTACCCTCTTTTATAACTTTGGCTAATCCAAGTGGAATTAAATATTCTTCTTCAGGAACCTCTCCTTTATCGCCATACATTTGTTCCTATTCCATAAAAATAACCGGATCATTATCACGGATCGCTGTTTTTAATAATCCTTTTGCATCATATGGATTAGAAGGTACTACCACTTTTAACCCGGGACAATTAGCAAACCAATTATCAAACGCTTGTGAATGTGTTGCTGCAAGTTGTCCGGCAGAAGCTGTGGGCCCCCGAAATACAATGGGAATATTTATCTGTCCACCGCTCATTTGATACATCTTAGCAGCGTTATTAATGATTTGATCGATCCCAACCAAAGCAAAATTAAAAGTCATAAATTCTACAATCGGACGAAGGCCATTCATGGCAGCTCCTACACTAATACCCGCAAAACCAAGTTCAGAAATAGGAGTATCAATGATTCTTTTTGGACCAAATTCGGCTAGCATACCTTGACTCACCTTATAGGCTCCATCATATTCAGCCACTTCTTCTCCCATTAAATAAATGGTTTCATCTAAACGCATTTCCTCTTGTAGGGCCTCCCTAAGGGCTTCACGAAATTGAATTTCTCTCATATCAAATCTTAAAGAAGTTCAAAAGTAATCATTATAGCGAAAAACAATAGGACATGTAGGTTGTTTTATAACTATCCGATTAGGATTATTTTTAACTTTGCCCAAGTTTAACATTTCATATAATATAAAGTATTGATTATGAATATTTTAGTTTGCATAAGTAAAGTTCCAGATACTACCTCTAAAGTTGCCTTTACCGATGGTAGCAGTAAGTTTGACACCAATGGTGTTCAGTGGATTGTTAATCCATCAGACGAATGGTATGCCTTAGTAAGGGCCTTGGAATTAAAAGAAGCTGGAGGGGGTAATGTTACTATTATTACTGTAGGGCCTGCAGAAGATGATGCTGTTATTAGAAAGGCATTAGCAATTGGTGCCGATGACGCCGTAAGGGTAAATTCAGAAGCAAAGGATTCCTTTTTTGTTGCAGCTCAAATCGCAGAGTTTGCAAAAACAAAATCATTTGATTTAATAATTACCGGAAACCAAACCATTGATTATAACAATGCGGAAGTTGGCGGTATGATTGCAGAATTGATGGGTTGGGATTATGTTACTCCATGTAATAAGTTGGATGTTGCTGGCAATGTTTGCAAAATGGAAAGTGAAGTTGGAGGTGCGACAAGGGTTTTAGAAGCTTCTACACCTTTAGTAATTTCTGCTTCTAAGGGGATGTCTGAACCCCGAATTCCTAATATGAGAGGAATTATGGCAGCCAGAACTAAACCTATTACGGTTATTGAGCCATCATCTATAGCACCACAAGTGAAAATAAATATTTTCGACTTACCTCCGGCCAAAGCTGGAGTTAAAATGATTGATCCTGAAAATATGGATGAATTGGTTCAACTCTTACACAGCGAAGCCAAAGTAATTTAATGAATAATTGTAGAATAAAAATCTTAAAAATATGTCGGTTTTAGTTTTTGTTGAAGCAGCCAGTGGCAAAATAAAAAAAGCAGGTTTTGAAGGTGTTAGTTATGCTAAAAACACTGCTGATCAATTAAACAGCACGGTAACTGCGGTGGTATTTGGAAATGCAGATGGTGCAGAAGTTGCATCATTAGGAACGTATGGAGCAACTAAAGTACTTCATGCAAAAGGAGATGTATTTACTAACCTGGATGCAACAGCCTTTACTGCGGCCGTTGCGGCAGCAGCAGAAAAGGAATCTGCGGATGTGATTATTTTTCCATTTGATAATGCAGGTAAAGCCATTGCACCTAGACTTTCTGCAAAATTGCAGGCGGGTTTAGTAAGTGGAGCTTTAACTTATCCAACTATTTCAGGAGGTTTTAAGGTGAAGAAAAATGTATTCTCTGGTAAAGCGATTGCCGAGGTGGAGATTACCACAGCCAAAAAAATTATTGCATTTACACCCAATTCAGTTGGAGCTCATCAATCTGGAGGATCAGCAGCAGTGGAAGATTTTAATCCATCTGTCAACGCTTCAAAAATTAAATTATTAGAAGTGAAAAAGCAGGAAGGGGATATTCCATTGCCTGAAGCAGAATTGGTGGTATCAGCAGGAAGAGGATTAAAAGGCCCTGAAAATTGGGGATCTGTTGAAGAATTGGCTAAAATTTTGGGTGCTGCAACCGCATGTTCTCGTCCGGTAGCCGATGCGCATTGGAGACCGCATCATGAGCATGTTGGGCAAACGGGTATTGCTATCCGACCGAACTTATATATTGCTATTGGAATTTCCGGTGCCATTCAGCATTTGGCTGGGGTTAACCAAAGTAAAGTAATTGTGGTAATTAATAATGATGCTGAAGCGCCATTCTTTAAAGCCGCCGATTATGGAGTGCTTGGAGATGCTTTTCAGGTTTTACCAAAACTGGTAGAGGCTGTTAAAAAGTTCAAGGCTTCTCAAAATTAATTTGCAAACTAATAGCCGTTTGGCTATTTTTATAGACCCTTAAAATTCACTATCAAAGTGTCGCTAAAAAAGATTCTGCTCGAAGTTATTGGTTTATCATATAGCCAAACCCAAACAGGTGCTTATGCACTGGTTTTAGGCGAGTCGGACGGAAACAGAAGGTTACCTATTATTATTGGAGGGTTTGAAGCTCAGGCAATTGCAATTGAGTTGGAAAAAATGGCTCCAAGCCGACCTTTAACCCATGATCTTTTTAAAAAGTTTGCCGAAGCCTTTAAGATTAATGTAAAGGAGGTAATTATTTATAATTTATTGGAAGGCATTTTTTACGCAAAACTTATTTGTCAAGATGAAGCTGGAAATGAAGTAGAAATTGACAGCCGGACTTCTGATGCTATTGCCATAGCAGTGCGATTTAGTTGCCCCGTATTTACCTATGAGTTTATCTTGTCCTCAGCAGGCATTGTTTTGGATGATGAAAACAAATCAGAAGATGAATTAGAAGAAGTTGAAAAGGGCGAGTCCGTAATATCATCATCATCTGATCTAGGCATAGTTTCTGTTCAAGAATTAGAAACTATGTTAGAACAAGCAATCACCGAAGAAGAATATGAAAAGGCTTCAAAGATTCGGGATGAAATTAAGAGAAGAAAATCTCAATAGGATTCAATTGAATTCCGCATAAGGTGCGGATTTATTGCATCAACAAAATATTCATATTATTTTCTTAAATTGGCTCTGATTAATTTTTGTGGAGCAACCCGTTATACTAAAAAAGATTCAGGAAAGTCATAAAAACCTCATCAGGACGTTTTTATATTTCGATATTTTCCAATATCCGCTTCACAAACATGAGCTATCTATAGCAGTGCAAAATCATACGATTCTGCAAGAATCATTAGACGAATTGATTTCACTGGGTGTTGTTGAGCAAAAAAACGATCTGTTTTTTTTGAAAGGAAAAACTTATGAAAAGCGAATCGTTAAACAATCAGCTTCATCACATTTCTATAAAAAGGCGAAAGGTTATGCTTCCTTAATCAATAAATTCCCATTCGTTAGGGGTGTTTACATTTCAGGAAGTTTGTCAAAAGACTGGGCGGATGAAACCACGGATGTAGATTATTTCATTATTACATCTCCTCAACGGTTATGGCTTTGTCGGACCATGCACATACTATTTAAAAAAATATTTGTACTGAATTCTAGAAAATATTTTTGTCTTAATTATTTTATTGATACCGATCATCTGGAAATTGAGGAGAAAAATATTTTCACAGCTACAGAAGTTAGTTTTTTAAAACCTCTTATCAACGAAAAGTTATACCAGGAGTTTATTGGGAGCAATCAATGGGTGAAGGATTATTATCCTTTATATCCACTTGTATCAATGGAAAGTTTGGTTCAACAAAAAGAGGTTGTCATAAAAAAGGGATTGGAGAAATTGCTCTCCGGAACCTTTGGTGAAAAGCTCGATATATGGTCGATGAAAAGAACTTTGAAATTTTGGAAGGGCAAATTTCCGGAAATGGAACACTTGGATTTTGAAATTAACTTTAAATCAAACCGAACCATATCAAAACATCATCCTAGCGGTTTCCAAAAAAGGGTTGTTGAGACGCTAGAAGAAAAAATAAGTGAATTCGAAAAATCTTTTGGTATTTCGTTGCAATGAAAAGGATATTAATTACTCATTCTTATTTTATTCATTTTGACCCTAAACAGGAAAATCTGGGGCAGCCATATCCTCCCTTGGGAACACTTTATGCTGCTGCCGTTTTGCGTGAAGCGGGTTTTGATGTGATCTTTCATGATGTGATGTTTAGGCAAGATGCCAAGCATATAGAAGCGGAATTACACAAAGTTAAGCCCGATTATTTTGTTATTTATGATGATGGTTTTAATTACCTAACCAAAATGTGCTTAACGAATATGAGAGAGGCTGCGTTTAAAATGGCGGAGATTGCTCATGATTTTAAGGTTCCCGTATTGATTTCCAGTTCAGATAGCACTGATCATTTTGAAAAATATTTGAATCGGGGTGTTGATTATGTTTTGTTGGGGGAAGCGGAAGAAACCTTGTTGGAGCTCCTTAGCAGACTGGAGAATAATGAAACGGTGGATCAATCTCTTCTAGGGATTGCCTATAAGAATGAACATAATGGTATTCAAAAGAATGCTCGACGTAATGTAATTCGGGAGCTGGATTCCTTACCTATGCCCGCCTGGGATCTTTTGGATATTGAGCCTTACCGAAAAGTGTGGTTGGCAAAGAATGGTTATTTTATGATCAATATGGGCACTACAAGAGGTTGCCCTTATAAATGTAATTGGTGTGCAAAACCAATTTATGGTCAAAAATATAATTCCAGATCTCCCGAGAATGTAGTAAAAGAAATTGCTTGGTTACAAAAGAATTTTCAAATAGAAAATATATGGTTTAGTGACGATATTTTTGGATTAAAGCCAAATTGGGTGCATGAATTTGCCGATTTATTAGAAAAGGAAAACCTAAAAATATTTTATAAAATTCAATCAAGAGCGGATCTCTTATTGCAGGAAAACTATGTAACGGATCTTGCACGATCAGGTTGCAGCTCTGTTTGGATGGGTGCCGAAAGTGGCTCTCAAAAAATATTGGATGCCATGGATAAAGGAATACTTGTTGAAGATATTCGAAATGCCACCATTCTACTTAAAAAGCACCATATTAAACCTTCATTTTTTATTCAGTTTGGCTATTTGGGCGAACAATGGAAGGATATTGAATTAACGATTCGTTTAATTAACGAGATGTTACCAGAGGATATTGGGGTATCCGTTTCTTATCCATTACCAGGGACTAAATTTTATGAAAAAGTAAAAACTGATTTGGTTTCAAAATCTAATTGGACGGATTCGGATGATTTAGATTTAATGTTTAAAAACACCTATGAGCCTAATTTTTATAAAACCCTTCATAGATATGTGCATAAGAATTACAGAAAATTTCAAGCCATAGATAGTTTGAAAAATATTGGGGGTAAAACCATTCATCGAACCGCCCCGAGTTTTAGAAAGGTATTTGTTTTGCCATATTATTTTGTTGGGGCTTGGTGGTTTAAAAGGAAATTAAAGGGTTATGAAATCCGAAATGAACACTAAGATTTTTGATCTAAAGGCGGAATCTTATGATTTTGAGTTTTCGGACTCACCAATAGGTCGGGCCCAACGACAAGCAGTTCATCGCTTTGTAAAGGATGAATTAAAACTTCAATCTAATTTAAAAATACTAGAATTAAATTGTGGAACAGGAATCGATATCGCATTTCTGCAAACCTTTGGGACGGTTACTGCTACAGACGCCTCTGCAAAAATGGTTGAGATTGCATCTGAACGAAATCCAGATGTAATATGCTCTGTTCTTGATTTTAATCAACCCATCCGATTGGAGCAGAAATATGATATTATATTCTCCAACTTTGGTGGCTTAAATTGTATTACCCCAACACGATTAAAAGAGCTTAGTTATGAATTAGAGCAACATCTAATACCCAATGGACAGTTGTTTATTGTACTTATGCACAAATGGAGTTTTGCAGAGTTCATCTATTTCGCCGTGAAACTCAATTTTAAAAAGGCGGCAAGGAGATTGTCAGGCAAGGCAAAATTTGGTGAGCTTCCGATTCATTATTATTCAAAATCCGAATTGTCGAATATATTTCAATCCTTTCATTTAAATAAAACATTACCAATTGGCCTTATTCTTTCAGGTGAATATATGAATGTAGTTGGAAACAAACTTCAAAAAAGCGATCAGTATTGGAGATGGCTTTTTCCTTTAATTGGGGCTGATCATGTGGTATATAAATTTGTTCTCAAAACCAAGGATCAACAGAAATAACTATTTTCTGAACAAATAAAACCTCTCCTGATGAATGATAGAATAGCCCTTATCATAAGCAACTTTTATTTCCATAGAAATATAGTCGCCCCATTGTGACCGAACTTTTTCATCCACATATTGAAAGAACACAGTAACAAAATGATTTCCATCGAATCCGTAGGTTTTAATTGGCGTGCCTTGTTCATCGCAATGGATCCAAAAATTAATGGCATGAGGCACTACCCCATGTCTTTGGAAATATCCGGACCCATCGCAATTTAATAGTACACGTGGATCACCTTTTTTATTGAATAAATATTCTCCACAAATTTCTACCGGAAATTTTTGACAACCAAGGAATTCCTTACCATTAATTTCAATTTTTTTAGTCTCAACTTGAGAGAAGATGGATCCCGAAACGAATCCAAGAAGCGTTAAAACAATTAATATTTTTTTCATGTAAAGTACCTTCTTAATTTTGCTGAACCGTAAGTAAAAGTATCGAAATATGTTGAGGGCTTGTTTAAATAATTATCAAAAGA
>JBEIQI010000290.1:0-3405 GCA_040376605.1 Flavobacteriales bacterium
CCACTGTGCTGTTTAAAGGCGTTTCGATAACTGCAGCAGGAGTACAAGTGGTTAATCCTAATTTATATACCCGATCGTTGGTTAAATCAAGGAAAAATATGTTCCCCGCACGATCTTGCGTAATATTTACAATAAATAAGGTTCCAGGCAAATTGGTATGACGCACCGGTGCATAAGTACCTGCGCCTGCTGTATCATAAGTAAGTGTCCAGATATAATCATTACAATAATCGGTAAAAATCATCTTATTGTAAATGTCACCCCACATAGCTCCTCTATAAACCTCTCCCATGGTGATAGAGCACATAGGGCCAGTACCTTGATTAATTTCTGCTTTCGGAAAAAAGTAATTTCCAATGGGACCACAACCACTTAAATTATAGGCATTGTTACCTTCATAACATCTCCATCCATAATTTTCTCCACCTGCACTTAAAACTCTTTCTGCATGGTTAATTTCTTCCCAAGCATCCTGACCCACATCGCCAATCCATAAATCTCCACTTAAACGATCGAAATTAAATCTCCATGGATTACGCATTCCTAACGACCACATTTCTTGCTGATAACCTGCTACTCCATAATAAGGATTACTAACGGGAGTGGTATAAGTAGGTGCATTTACATTAATCCTTAACATTTTTCCTAACTTCTGGGCTGGGTTTTGAGCCCTGTTTCCAGGATCTCCTCCACTTCCACCATCACCCATACCAATGTATAAATAACCATCCGGGCCAAATGCCAAACCACCACCATTGTGATTACTATAAGGTTGATCTATTCTTAATAAAACCACTTCTGAATTAGGATCTGCCACCAATGGATTAATGGTACTGCGAGAAAATCTGGAAACCCGGGTATCTCCATCAACAGAACTACCTGCTGAATCAACCGTATAATTTACATAGAAATAACCATTGGTTTCATAATTGGGATCAAAGGCTAAACCAATGAGTCCTTGTTCATTATTGTTATCAAAAACTCTAGGTGCAATATTTAACCAATCACCAGCAACCAAGGTCCCATTGGTATTAACAATCCGAATGGATCCCTCTTGCTCCACCACATACAAACGATCATCTCCTGGAGCCTGAGCAATTGTATTCGGTTTAACAAGTGCTCCAGCTGTGGTATGACCAGTTGCGGTAAAGCTTTGGGCAAATAGCTGGGATCCCATAAGGATAGCAGACAATAGATAAAGTTTTTTCATGAGAAATTTGTTTTTCAAAACAAACTTAAGGAATTATCGCTAAAAGTTTACTTTTATGACTTAAATCTAGCAAATGAACAACGAAAAAGCGAAGCTGCTAAAATCTTTTGGACTCAATATGGCCATCATTTTGGTGGTGAGTAATATCATTGGTTCAGGGGTTTTTAAGAAAGTAGCCCCCATGAGTGAAGGCCTGCTATCCCCTAACCTGGTGATCTGGGCTTGGATTCTGGCTGGACTGGTTACCTTATTTGGTGTATTAACCGTTGCCGAGGCTGGAACCATGTTTCCTCATTCAGGTGGAGCCTATTCCTGGCTCGAAAAAATGTATGGCCAAACCGTTTCCTTTTTTTATGGTTGGTCGTGTTTTACCGTGATTCAAACGGCTGCCATTGCCAGTATTGCTTTCGTTTTTGCAGGAGCCCTCAATACGTTTATACAATTTCCAGAACTGAACGAATCCCTTACCTCCATTGGCATGGGGCCTATATACCCGTTCAGAAATATTGGGGCAAAAACAGTGGCCGCCTTGCTAATCATTATTCTCACCTTCGTAAATGTTAGAGGCGCTAAACATGGGGGACGCATTAGTCAGGTATTTACCTGGATCATTATTATTTGCATCATCGCAATTATTGCATTTGGACTCAGCTCGGCCATGGGTTCATTTACCAATGTTGCCTCCAATTCGGTGCGTTATCCATCTCCTGAATTTTCTAAATATGGGGGGGTTGGAATTGTTATGGTAATGGTAATCGCCATGCGAAATGCATTTTGGGGTTATGAAGGATGGATTAGTTTGGGGTTTGTGGGGGAAGAAATTCAGAATCCGGGTAAAAATATTCCCCGTGCATTAATCATCGGAATCTTTATCGTTATTGTTGCTTATGTGGCATTGAACTTAACATACTTATACGTAATGCCCATTGATGAACTTTTGGTTAAGGTTTCGGAAAATGAAAACAATATTGCTGCGGTAGTAGTGATGAACAAACTCTTTGGAAATGGTGGAGCTTATATCATTAGTGGTATGATTCTTATTTCTACCCTAGGTTGCACCAATACTACCATTCTTACAGCTTCAAGAATTTATTATGCCATGGCTCAAAAGGGTCTCTTCTTTAAACAAGCTGCCAACGTTCATCCGGGAAATAAAACTCCTTCAAAATCTTTAATTTTTCAATGTATTTGGGCATGCATTTTAGTGTTCTCAGGTTCATTCGATTTACTCACCGACTTATTAATTTTTGCTGCCTTTATATTTTATGGAATGATTGTTTTTGGAGTGATCATCCTTCGTTTTAAAATGAAGAATACACCAAGACCTTATAAAACCATTGGATACCCCGTGGTTCCTATCTTATTTGTACTGTTTTGTATCATGCTGGTAGTTATTTCCATCATGGAAATGCCTTATGAATCGTTGATTGGATTATGTCTTATTTTATCGGGACTTCCGTTTTACCTGATGTGGTACAAACGATCCAAAAACTTTAAAGAAATCGAATAAAAAAAAGGGCTGATAAATCAGCCCTTTTTTTTAAAATGAGTTTTTTATCGAATGGATAATTTACCCGAAGTTTTTCTGCCGACAACATCCATCAATTCGTAATAATACATTCCTGGAGCCAATATGGATACATCCATCCCATCTTGCGAATTCCAATTAGAAGGATTCTTCAAAATTTGATTTCCGGTAATATCCGTGATCATAAATGAGATAGCAAAAAAATCAGCACTCTCAATATAAACCCTTTCACTTGTCGGATTTGGAAAAACTTTTAATTGTATGATGCCTTCTGATTCGATACCTATTTCATTACAAGGAACCAAATTAAAATCAGATGCTGAAAAATCGATGGTATATCCTAAAACTGCTGCGGTGTCTTGTATGGAGGTGGTGATATATAAATAAAATAAAGCCGGACTAGTTAGGTTGACAGCGGGATTATGACCCAATTGACTAAGCCCGGTGGCTCCTGTAGTATAGTTACCCCCACCAATTCCATCTGCATTGCAGGAAACCTCAAAAGAAGGTAAAGCAAATATATCGGAACAGCTGGCCCAATCCACTCTAAAAAGAGCCCAATCAAAATCAGCCAAAGTATCAAAAGGAGTAATGGTGAAACGCAAATTACCCGGATCATTGATTCCGAATTTATACCAGGTTCCTCTAATTTCGCCAAAAGGCAAAC
>JBEIQI010000208.1:0-5682 GCA_040376605.1 Flavobacteriales bacterium
CTGCAGGTAACGTTGATACATCCATTATATTATTTTCATGGTTTACAGAAATCCTTTGGCCCATGGAATTGAAGCATAAGATATTTAAAATTGTTATATCGGATTGAATATTGATCTCTGACATACTTGGATTTGGGAATATCAATAAGCCCAATTCATGTTCATTATTAAGGGAGGCAATGTTTTGGAATTCATAAGCTCCCATATCAATATTGATATCCGAAATTCGGTCATTGAAGGCCAGATCATATATGGTACTGCTTGAAATAGAACCTGCATTGATACAAAGAGATGATGATTGTAACTGAAATCCGTCATCCAAAGTCATCCAACAACTATCAATTCCAATAGGTGTAAGTGGGTTTGCAAATAGGGGATTGGTAAAAATATTATTAGCACTCGTCACATCTAATGCATTTGAACCTGATTGGTTGTTGGTATCAATATCTGAATATTGTGCATTAGCAAACCCGGTTCCATAAATGTGAAATTGGGGTCCATTAATGGCTGTGTTACCAACTAGTATGGAACTATTTAAATAGGCAGCAGCGAATCCGGATGATCCACCAACCCCACCTCCTGTGTTAGAATTATCAATAACGATACCACCACCGTTACCATTAATTACGGTATTATTTACCATAGTCACATTGATCAGGGAGGCTACTGCAGACCCATTAGTTCCTCCCCAACAATACATCCCACCCGCAGCATCATCGGCCGTGTTATTGGCAATAAGGGTGTTAATGATGGTAGGATTGGCATTGCCACTTAACAATCCGAAATTATCTATTCCACCACCGCCACCGGTAGCATAGTTGTTTACAATTACACAATTTTCGAAGGTAGGAATGCAAATACCTCCGTTATAACCATTATTAAAAATTCCAGCACCGAATTCTGCCTGATTATTTCGGATCACACAATTTCTTATCATTGGATTACATACACCCCCATTACTGCCATCGTTATAAATGCCGCCACCAAGTCCGTCGGTAATAGTAGGAGCTCTTTCGTCATAACCTCCACTAATGATAAACCCATCCAATATGGCACTGCTATCGGGTAATAAACTGTTTCGGATCACTTTATAACTATTATCAGTATTTGTAGCGGCTCCGATATTTCCACTTAAATGACTGTTGGGTCCACAGCTAATATTACGTTGTGATAAACTTGTTTCGGTACCTATAAAGCTTCCGAAAATAGCAATCCCATTCTTCATACTAAATGCAACAGAACGATCGGTTCCGTTGGTTGTTAAGTAGGTTCCAGCAGCTACCCAAACCTGATCGCCAATATTTGAATTATTGATAGCCGTTTGCAATGAATCTGCCGGGTAGGCATTAGCCCAACTGCTACCATCAAAACTACCGGCACCTGTCTCAGTTACATAGTGTATAGTCGCATAATTATTTATAGAAATTAAAAATAGGCTAGCGAGGGTAAGAATAAATAGTTGTTTCATAATGAATACTTATACTTTCAAAAATACAATTTATCTTATATTGCAGCTGAATTTAAGGTCATGTATAAATTAATTAAACCATTATTATTTTCCATGTCGCCCGAAAAGGCACATCATTTTAGTTTTAATAATTATAGGAATATCTGTAAACTGCCTTTTGCTCAGGATTTAACACAAATTTTATTCGATATTTCTACGCACCAGGATGCAGTGGAATTATTCGGTTTAAAATTTAAAAATAGAATTGGATTAGCTGCCGGGTTCGATAAAGATGCCCTCATTTTCGACGAGTTTGCCAATTTTGGATTTGGCCATATTGAGATAGGAACCATTACTCCCAAAGCTCAACCAGGTAACGAACAACCCCGATTATTTCGATTGGTAAAGGATCAAGCCATTTTAAACCGAATGGGCTTTAATAATTCAGGTGCCTTGGCCGCAGTTGAAAAATTAAAAAATAGAAAACGCAAGGATGTTATTATTGGGGGAAATATCGGAAAGAATAAAATTACCCCGAATGAGGAGGCTATCCATGATTATACCTATTGCCTCAAAGAATTATATGAAGTAGTGGATTATTTTGTGGTAAATGTAAGCAGTCCGAATACCCCTGGCCTAAGAGCCTTACAGGATAAAGGACCCCTTACGGATATCCTGAATGAGTTGCAGAAACTGAATCAAAGTTTAGGGAGTCCTAAACCTTTATTGCTAAAAATAGCCCCGGATTTGGAGTTAGAACAATTATCTGATATTGCTGATCTGGCTTTTACCACCCAATTAAGTGGGATTATTGCGACAAATACAACCATCGATAGAAGTGGTTTGCTTACAGGAAAAAAGGAAGTTGAGTCACTAGGTGCAGGTGGTATTAGTGGTAAACCACTTACCAAAAGAAGCACGGAGGTTATTCATTTTTTAAATAAGGAGATGGGGGGTAAAATTCCTATCATTGGGGTGGGAGGTATTATGAATGGCCGCGATGCCAAAGAGAAAATAGATGCGGGGGCTTCTTTGATTCAATTATACACCGGTTTTATATATCAGGGTCCGGGTCTGGTGAAAGAATGTATCAGGGCACTTCGGGCTCAAAAAAAATAGTTATTTTCGGCACCGGTTACCAACATGACAGACAAGATCATCATTACCGAATGCCCCAGGGATGCCATGCAAGGGATCTCGGAGTTTATTCCTACCGAAAAGAAGGTGAAGTATATGAACAGCCTGCTTCAAGTAGGTTTTGATGTATTGGATTGTGGCAGTTTTGTAAGTCCCAAAGTGATGCCTCAAATGGCCGATACCGATGAGGTAATTTCTCAATTGGATTTATCTAATACAAATACCAAGCTATTAACCATCATTGGCAACCCAAAAGGAGCTGAACGAGCCGAAGCTTTCGATAAAATTAGTATTCTGGGTTTCCCCTTTTCGGTATCCAATACGTTTTTAAAAAGAAACATTAATTCTGATATGGCTGAAACCGTTACCAGAATAGGTGAAATAAAAGAAATTGCAGATCGCAGCAACAAAGAATTGCTCATTTATATTTCTATGGCTTTTGGAAATCCATATGATGATCCATGGAGTACAGAGGTAGTAGGAGAGTGGGTGGAAAAATTAGCCTGGATTGGAATTCGTAAAATTGCTTTAAGCGATACGATTGGTGAAGCCAATCCCGAAAATATAGATTATTTATTTTCTTATGTTATTCCTAATTTCCCGGAGGTGGAATTTGGGGCTCATTTTCATACCACCCCAACCAATTGGAAGGCCAATATTGATGCTGCCTATAAAGCAGGATGCAGAAAATTCGATTCGGCTCTTAAAGGTTTTGGAGGTTGCCCAATGGCCAAAGATAGTTTAACCGGCAATTTACCTACCGAAAATTTGATCGAATTATTTAAAGAAAAAAAGGTTCCTTTATCCATTAATGACGAGGCATTTGCCTATAGCATGGGTCTTACCAACGAGACCTTTCCCCAAGATCATTGACAAGAGTTAACTGTAAATGATAGCTCGTATTTCTCCTAAAATGGGGTTGTCAAGGTCAAATTGTTAAAAAACTACGGAGGAAAGTTGGAAAGTTCAACATGATTGCATACTTTTGCAGTCCTTTAAAATTAGAAAATTATGTCTAAGATTTGTCAGATTACTGGAAAACGCAGAATGGTTGGTAATAAAGTGTCCCATTCAAATATCAAGACCAAAAGAATATTCAATCCGAATTTACAGAAGAAACGTTTTTACTGGGAAGAGGAGAAAATTTGGGTTACTTTAAAGGTTACTCCAAAAGGAATGAAAACCATCAATAAAATTGGTTTGGAGAAAGCGATTAAAAGAGCTGCGATCAATGGTTATTTGGACTAATTATCCAATATTCAAAATACTTATTAAAGGCCTTCAGTAATGAGGGCCTTTTGTTTTTAAAGCAATAAATGTAAAGGATGAAAAAGGAATTAGACTATTGTTTTAGCTTCTGCTCACCAATTCGCTCCTTTAAAAGCTTTTCGTAATCACTATAAACTACGGCATGTTTATTTTTAAATAGAACCCTTAAAATATCGGTATCAGGCAAGGTTAACATGTTACCCGTTAGATCTAAAAATTCTAATTTGGGGATCAAGGCTACCCATTCACTAAAATTGTCGATCTTATTATTTTTCAAAATCAGGACTTCCAACTTCTTACAATTTTTTAAAAACCAGGGAATTTCCTTGATATTATTACCTTCTAAATTTAAAACCTTTAAGTTCTCCATCCATTGTATTTCCTCAGGAATAGAATCAATTTTACAATTGATGAGACTAATGGATTCCACCTTTTTACTGCGGCAAATAAAGGATGGGAAATGATATAAATTAGCATCTGCAATCACAATTTCCTTTAGGTTCACCATCCTTTTAATACTATCAGAAATACGCAAGGTATCGGTAGAGTTACCTATCAACCGAAGTAGTTCAACTCCTGTTTTTTCCAGTTCTCTCGGAAATGAATCCAGTTTGGTATCACATAATTCGAGGTAAAGAAGATTCGATTGGGCTAAAAAGGCGGGATCAATATATGTGATAGCGTTTTTACGGGATACCATGATATACATATTGGTCAATAAGGCCCAGTCGGCCGTAATAGAAGTAATTCCGTTATTTTGAAGATTCAGTAATTGTAAGTTAATTAACTTAGATAGTTTAGGCGCATTTTTACCAATCAATTCATTGATGGAGCTGAGTTTATAAACCTTTGCTTTATCCTTTAAAGCATCCTTATAACTCTCATAAATGGTTACCTGAGCAACTCCATTATTATTCATCCACAAAGGATCTTCACTATCAAATTTTACCTGAGCAAACAAAGAGGTTTGCAAAAGGAGTAGGGTAGTGATAACAATATACTTCATCTTCATTTTTTCGAGTTATTCTTTCCCAAACAATATTTTTGATAAGCCCCTTTACCATCTTCATCACCCAGGTCAGCTGCTTTTTGAAAATCCATACAAGCCTTATCTAATTCTTTCATCATATAATAATTAACCCCTCTATTATAGATAGCTTCCACAAAAGCGGGTTGCAATTCAATTACCGTAGTATAATCAGCAATAGAATGTTCGTAATCCTCTTTGATATCAAAAATCATGGCCCGGTTATAATAAGCTTCGAAAAAGTCAGGTTTAATTTCAATGGCCTTAGAATAGTCTTCCATAGCTCCATCGAAATCATCCAATGCAAATTTTGAGCCACCTCTGTTTTGCCAGGCATTTGCCGATCCACTATCCAATTGAATGGACTTGGTAAAATCATCGATAGCCAATTTATAATCTTCCTGATTTTGGTAATATAAACCTCTATAATAAAGGATCTCCGGATTATTGGGTTCCTGGATAACCAATTGATTAAGCTCTTCTATACTTGCTTCCTCTAAATTCTGTGGCACGGGAATTTCCTCCTTTTGTTGTGCCGGGTCCTTTTTTCTAACACAACCCCCAATAATCAAAACGATAAACACAATAAATAAAGGATGCTTCATATAATATAGGACTGAGTGATTAACCAAATGGAGTAAAAACGGTATCTAAGAAAAGAAATTTTGTTGAATGAAATGAAAGTTCTTTCGCCAAATTATGCAACATCAAAGTTGATAACCACATTTTCGGTGGTAGGATGCGCCTGACAGGTAAGTATAAATCCATTGGCCACTTCAGCTTCGGTAAGTGAATAATTAAG
>JBEIQI010000184.1:0-6411 GCA_040376605.1 Flavobacteriales bacterium
AAACAATCTAACGAAAATGTTGTTTAATTAAGAACATGTTACAATCTAACAAGGCTGTTACCATTTTTTGGTATCGAAGAGATCTTCGTATTGAGGATAATCACGGCCTTTTTGAGGCCTTAGTTAAAAATAAGAACGTACTTCCTATTTTTATCTTTGATCACACTATTCTTAATAAGCTATCCAATAAAGAAGACAAACGAGTTGACTTTATCTATCAGGCACTTCAAAATCTTCAGGAGAAATTTATCGAACATGGATCGTCCTTATATGTTTTTAATCAAAACCCTATTGATGCGTTTAAAGATTTAATTGGACAGTTTAATATCCAGTCCGTTTATACCAATCATGATTATGAGCCTTATGCTATTAAAAGAGATCACCAGATTTCCGACTTTCTTAAAGAGCAAGGTATCGAGTTTAAAAGTTATAAGGATCAGGTGATATTTGAGAAAAATGAGATTCTTAAAAGTGATCAAAGTCCTTACACCATTTTTACACCTTATTCAAAACCATGGAAAGAAAAATTACATAAAGAGGGAATTCCAATTTATCCAAGTGAGAATCAATTAGAAAATTTACTCAAAATTGATCCAATAAAATTTCCCGGTTGGGATGATATTGGATTTAAAAAAACGGGTATAACTATTGGCCAACCTAATGGATTAACTAAAATAATTCAAGATTATCATTTAACTAGAAATATCCCAGGTATTAACGGCACCAGCAGACTCAGTGTTCATCTTCGATTTGGAACAGTTAGTATTAGAAAATTAGTAAAAATAGCTCTTCAATTGAATGAGCAATGGCTCAACGAGTTAATTTGGCGAGAATTTTTTATGCAAATATTATTTCACTTTCCTCGTGTAGTAGAAAATAGCTTTAAAACTAAGTATGATTCCATAGAATGGAGAAATAATGAAAAAGAGTTTGAAGCATGGTGCAAAGGTGAGACTGGATATCCGATTGTAGATGCAGGAATGAGGGAATTAAATGAAACCGGACTCATGCATAACCGGGTAAGAATGATTGTAGCCAGTTTCTTAACTAAACATTTATTGATAGATTGGCGTTGGGGTGAAGCCTATTTTAGTGAGAAGTTATTGGATTACGATCTCTCTGCAAATAATGGAAATTGGCAATGGGCAGCAGGAACAGGATGTGATTCGGCACCCTATTTTAGAATTTTTAATCCTTATGAACAAGTTAAAAAATTTGATCCCAAACTAGACTATATCCGCACTTGGATCCAACCATTTAACGATTACCTCATACCACCAATAGTAGAACATACCTTTGCTAGAAAAAGATGTCTTGACGCATATAAATTGGCATTGGAGCTAAAATAAATTAAAATTACTCCTCCATTAAGTCCAGAAGAACTTCCAGAATCGCTTTTCTGGATGAGTAAATTTCTCTATAAACATTTAATAAGGTAGATGCATCCATATCCGAAATTTTTTGATTTTTGATCAATAAAAGAGTATGCTCAATATTACCTTTATGACTCAAAATATTCTGATCCTGTAATCCTTCAATTGGAGCTATCATGCTTTTGGAAAGGCCCGTATTAATCATTTCATGGATATCCAAATAAACAGAAGTTTCCTCTTCAACCAATTTTTTGTATAATTTATTTAACTCTTCATTCGTTGTAGATTCAAGTTCTTCTAAATTATGATTGATATCCTTAATATTTTTAGCAGAATGAATAATATTACGAGAAACGGTAATTAAAATTCCCGATTTTTCCATCTCTTCTTTATTCATTTCCTGAGTCGGCAATTCTGCCAGATATTGAATTATTTCACCTTGTAATTGCTTTAATTGATTATAGATCACCTCAATCTGGAAAGGTTCAAATACACTTTTAATATAGGTTTTAAAACTACTATCAGCTTTCTTCCCTGCATTTATAACCATTTGATTAAATATTAAAGTATGATTTAATAGTCTTAACAATTCTTTCCTGGCCATAATGATTGAATCATCAGCAAAAGATTGTTTAACCGGTTTAATAAATACCAAATTCACTTCATTATTCTTATCCTTATAAATTTTTTCTAATAACCGAGAAAATAACCCGAGTGTAGGATAAAATATCAATATGCCGGCAATATTTATGAGGGACTGAAAAAATACCAAGGCGATTAAATCATCTTGAATTCTACAAATATCCTTAATAAGTAATGAAATTAATTGTAGAAAAATAGCTGCAAGAATTATCATAACAAGGTTATATAGAAAATTACCAAGGGCGACCCTCTTCTTATCAGCATTCCCCCCAATTGCCCCAATTAAAAGCTTTAAAGTTGTTCCCAGCTCAGCTCCAATAACAATGGCCACAGCACTTTTAAAAGGAATAGCATGACTAAATAATGCAGTAAGTGTGATAGCCATTGTAGCTGAACTGGACTGTATTAAAAAGGTAACAATAACATCTATAGGAATAAATAAATAAGGTGAAATGCCTGATACTTTTTGTAAGTCAAAATGAGCTATCAGGGTTCCGGCACTTTCCTTCATCATATCCAATCCAACAAATAGAAGTGCAAAACCAGCCAAAAATTGGAATATACTTTTTACCTTTTTATTCCTTTTAAAAAAAAGTCCGAGAATTGTAATCGAAAGAAGGATATAAGAGAAATTTCCAAAACTTGTTTTAAAACCTAACGATGCAACAATCCAACTACTCAATGTTGTGCCTAAATTAGATCCAAGTGTAATCGCTAATGCGTTCCGCATGCTAATTATGCCGGCGCCTACAAATGATAAGGTCATTAAAAGAACTATGGAACTACTTTGTAAAACCGCGGTTACTGAAGCACCGCCTAAAAGTGATTTGAACTTAGTGGAAGTAAGTTTATGTAATATTTTTTTAAAGGATCTTCCGGCGATATTCTTTAAAGAATCCTCTACCAAGCCCATGGCATAAATAAATAGAGCTGTACCCGCTAAAAAAATCCAAACCTCCTTTGCGCCCATGTAAATTGATTAGTAAATTAAAGATAAAGGTAATTTATTGAATATCACATGATAAGAATCATCCTAGGAAATGAATATATCCTCATTTTATTTAGAATTTGTCAATTATAGGTTGAAGTTATACAACGCCAAAATCACGGTATCCTCAAAAGTCAATCAACACCTGATTTTTGATCAAATCTTCAAGACTTTCCCTTTTCGTAATTAAATGGTCCTTACCATTGTGGATTAGCACTTCAGCCGGTCGAAATCTAGAATTATAGTTAGAGGCCATCATAAAACCATAGGCGCCTGAATTTTGAAATGCCAAAATATCTCCTTCTCTTATTTCGTTGATTTTACGATCCCAACCAAAAGTATCCGTTTCACATATATATCCAACAACTGTATATATTCTCGGTTGACCGTCAGGATTCGATACATTAAGAATATGATGATAGGAATCATAAAACATTGGTCGAATTAAATGATTTAATCCACTGTCGATCCCAGCAAATACGGTGGCTGTGGTTTGTTTAATCACATTCACTTTGGCCAAAAAATAGCCGGATTCACTAACCAAAAATTTCCCAGGCTCAAACATGAGAACCAATTGTCTACCATATTCCTTACAAAATTGCTGAAATTGCTGACTCATCTTTTCTCCTAGCAATTCAATATCTGTAGTAACATCATCAGGCTTATAACCCACTTTAAACCCACTCCCAAAATCTATATATTCCAGTTCTTTAAAATGATGAGCCGTTTCTAATAATATTTCGGCCCCCCTTAAAAAAACATCAATATCCAAAATATCCGAACCCGTATGCATATGCAACCCTACCACATGAACATTTTGGGAGGCCACAATCCGCTCCACATGTCTTAATTGATGAATGGAAATCCCAAACTTACTATCAATATGACCAGTAGAAATTTTTTGATTCCCTCCTGCCATAATATGCGGATTCATTCTAATGCAAACCGGAACCTTATCCCCATAAATATGTCCAAACCTTTCGAGCACCGAAATATTATCAATATTTATCCTAACCCCTACCTCTACAGCCATTTGAATTTCCTCCAACGAAACACAATTGGGTGTATATATAATGTCTTTTGGATCAAAACCAGCTTTAAGTGCTAACCATACCTCCTGAATAGAAACCGTATCAACACCGCTACCTAAACCCTTAAAAAACTTAAGCACATTTAGATTAGTTAATGCTTTACATGCATAGTTGATCTTTAGGGGAACCTCCTTAAATGCATTTTGGAGACGTTTATATTGACGTTCCATTATCGCTGTATCATAAACATACAGAGGGGTTCCGTACTTTTCACAAAGGCCTGTTACTGATATTCCACCAATGGTATACTCATTTGATAATCTTTCCATACTTTAGCACAATAAAACACGAAGATAATACGGAAAGGCCAATGAACAGCCAACCACCCGAAATATCCCTGGTAGTGGCCCTCAAAAATGAGGGGGATAATGTACAGCCATTAATTCAAAAAGTTGAAGAAGCCTTGATGGGCTTGAATTATGAGTTGATTTTAATAGATGACGGTTCTACTGATAAAACTGTAAAAAAAATTAAGGAAGTCATCACTTCTAAGATCAAACTTGTTGTTTTTCGTAAGAATTTTGGGCAAACCCAAGCTATGAAAGCCGGTATTGACATTGCTCAAGGCCGATATATTGTAACCATGGATGGCGACTTGCAAAACGATCCCCTAGATATACCCATGATGTATAACCTGGCATTAGCTGAGGATTGGGATATGGTTGCAGGTAGAAGAAAAAATAGAAAGGACGGATTCTTTCTAAGGAAACTACCAAGTAAAATAGCGAACTATTTTATCCGAAGAAGCACTAAGGTTTATATTTCCGATTATGGTTGCTCATTAAAACTTTTTAAAAGTGACATTGCCAAAAACTTAGGATTGTATGGCGAATTGCATCGTTTTATTCCTGTTTTAGCAGCTTTACAAGGGGCAACCATTACAGAAGTGGATGTGGCCCATCATGCCAGAATTGCCGGCAAAAGCAAATATGGGATGGGTAGAACGTTCAAGGTAATCAGCGATTTACTTTTAATGATTTTCTTCCAAAAATATGCCCAAAAACCTATGCATCTTTTTGGTACGGCAGGTTTTCTTTCGCTAATGGCTGGAATTGGAATAAATATATATATGCTGGTAATTAAAATAATGGGGGAGGAAATTTGGGGGAGGCCATTATTATTATTAGGTATTTTGTTGGTTCTTGGCGGCATACAGCTCATTACAATTGGTATTATCGCAGATATTCAAATGCGAACCTATTATGAAAGCCAGGACAAAAAAACGTATTCTATCAGAACGATCATTACTAAGGATAACTAAGTCCCCCATAAAATGACAACCCGTAAAGCCAAGTTCAAAAAAGTTCTTCAATGGGTTCTGAAAATTTCACTATCAATAGGTGCTCTGTTTTTGGTGTACAAAAAAATTGATCGTCAACTGTTTGTTGCCATTGTAAAGAATGTTGATTGGTTTTGGTTGGTACCAGCCTTTATTTTATTCAATATTTCAAAAGTATTTTCCGCATTAAGACTGCAAGGTTTACTTAATAATATTGGAATAAAAATTAATCATCAAGAAAACCTACAACTATATTATCAGGGAATGTTTTATAATTTGTTTCTTCCGGGAGGAATTGGCGGGGACGCTTTTAAAACATATGTATTAAATAAAGGAAATCAAATTCCATTAAAAAAAATTATTGGAACTATCCTCTATGATAGATTAAGTGGTTTGATTGTTTTAGTTTGTATAGCATCTATTTTTGCTTTTATTACAATCGGAAAATGGAAATTATTGTTTTTTATCTTGTCCATAGGTTCAATCCCAGCGGGCTTCTTGTTTACTGTATTGCTATTTCCTTCTCATAGAAAGAATTATTGGCAAAGTCAATTCTATTCCTTTGCCGTTCAAGTATCACAGGTTTTTTCGGTAATTTTCATTTTAAAAGCCTTACAAATCAAATTCATGCTATACTTCAACTATCTATTTCTTTTTATGATTTCATCCATTGCTTCAGTCGTTCCCATTACCATAGGTGGGGCAGGTGCACGTGAATTGGTATTTCTTTATGGAGAAAAGATCATGAACACTTCCGTTGAATCAGGAATTGCGGTTGGTCTCCTGTTTTTTCTGATTACCGCCTTCTCTTCCTTTGCAGGCATCCTAATGAAGCCAAAATTAAATTCATAAAAAAAAGGCCATATTATTTAATATAGCCTTTTTTTTATGAATGATAAAATATTAAAGTACGCCAATCTTAATTAAAGTAAGTAATACAGATGCCGCTAAGGCAAATACAAGGGCTAATATCAAGAATACCAGGAATAAGGTGAAGTTATAACCAGACCCTAGCAAAAACAGAATACACAATACCGT
>JBEIQI010000231.1:0-5091 GCA_040376605.1 Flavobacteriales bacterium
CCATGGTAAATCCGCTGATCTTCATCTGTCAAAAATAATATAATTGGCCTTAATTAATGAGAATAGGTGGGGAAATCCTTAAGAGGGGTGCTGTTTGATTTTTCAAATTGTATTTGAAAACAGAAATGGTTGATTCCATTGGTGACTGATAAATAGGGACATTTTAAGGTTGAATTATATGCGGATGCTTGCTGTAATACGGAAGCATCGAGAGTGATATGAGGGGCCTTACATTCGCAAATGAGCCAGGGTTGAAGATTTTTATCCATCACCACTAAATCAAAACGTTTCTTCATTTTGCCCACTCTCAATGAACATTCAACCTGCATAAGTCCTTGTGGATATTTTAATACATCCACAAAATATCGAATCAGGTTTTGGCGAACCCATTCCTCGGGGGTTAAAAGGATCCAGGATTGACGGATGGATTCCCAAATATATTCCTGACCATTTTCTACCTTTATTTTATGCTCAAAAGTAGGAAAATGAAGTTCGGGATATTTTTCGGACATCTGGTTGCTCATTAAATTTTTCTTCGAAGCACGAATCTCAAACGGATATAAACTAAGATGAGATAGTTTTATAGCTTGATAATATTTCGTACTTGAAGTAAACAAATATAATGAGAAGAATCTAATGAGGAATAAATGATGCTTAGACTATATTCCTAAGGTAAACCCGCCTAATACATTAAATTGCTGAGTAGGATAATTATACCAACGGTTATATCTCCATGCGGCCATGTTATTAAAATTAACCCAAACAGAAATCATTTTGGTAATTCGATACTCTGCACCTAAATTTAAATCTACTTGAGGATTTAATTCAACTACAACCGGAGATTTGATAAGAGTAACACTATCTGTTACATAATCCAGTGCATATTGTCCTCCTCTAAAATATAGGTCAGCAGTAAAAATGAGTTTATCTCTTAGGTTGTAACGGGCCCCCACCGAAGCATCCCAGGATGGACGATGAAAAATGGTAGCTAAATTATCTGCTTTATAATAATGATAATTTCCCTTGGCAGTTACCGTCAATTTTTCGCCTAACATATATGCTAATTCACCGTATATATTTAGGTATTGTGAATTGTCGTAAATTACATTAAACCCTTTACGAATATTACTGGTGGTATCGTTCACGTAGAAATGCATATCACCAAAATAACTAAATGAGATACCTGCATTATAAGATAGGTTATCAAAAAATTGACCTTTAACACCTGCTTTAATTTTAATAAATTCACAGGTATTTCTCATGTTTACAACAGGCATGATGAATGGATTTTCCCTGCTCATTTGATAGAAAGAATTTCTTCTATAATCACCAGAGGCCTCAGCGTATAAGGTGATATATTGGCGGAAAATATTCCAATGAAATTTAATATCTGGGAATGCCCTAAACCTTGCAACTGAATCAACCGCTATGGATAATTTAACTCCTGCAGTTACGCCCCAATTATCACCACCCACTTTTAAGTAAGGGTTAAGGTTAATAAAGTGAGAATGCAATGCACCCAACGAATCATTATACGTATTTAAATAGGTATATTCTAAATTAGCTCCCATAAATTCCCTGGCAAATAAATCCGTCATTTTATTAAATCCTCCATAAACGGTGAATTTAGTTTCGTAAGAACCATAACGATCGAATAAATGATAGAAATTAATGTTGGCTGTATGGTTCCACTTGATAGAGTCGGTTCGATACCTGGAGAATAAATTAGCATCAAAATTCCAAGCATTATAAATTTGTTTAGTGGTATCTCTGTTGGTAATTAAAGTATCCATGCTTGGATTAAATCCATAATAATGAACAACATTACGATGGTATTCGGCAGCCAACTGAATGGTATGGGTTTTAAAAATATGTTTGTAATCAGCAAAAGCCTCATTGTTACTTATCCAAGGATCACCTACACCTGATATAATTCCTTGTGAGGAAAGATGTTTATATCTGAATGAATAGGCATCTGTTTTATGACGTAATGAATTAATAGATACATCTACATAGGGAGTAAGATAGTTACCAAAACCGGCTTTTAGATAAAATCTGTGCAATCTTGGTAATGGCTCCGACTTCATCTTTACGGCGGCGATGGTATCGGGCTTATAATCAACTTTTACTTCTTTGGCATTGATTAGATAATTATAACCTTGAGCTGGTTTAGCCGTATCATTTATCACAGGTTGATCATTCATTTTTTCCGAATCCATAATCCTGGGTTCGTAGCCGGTATACAAAACAACATTGTTTTGAGCTTTTAATGATAAGCAGGTTAACAGAATAAAAACACTGCTAGCGATGGTATATTGAATGGTTGCTTTCATGTTAATTCTGAATATCATTTTCGTTTTTAGGTTGCTGTCCTTTATTATTCATATCCAATTCAATTTCTCCATTATAATTGGATTTATTACTGGATCTTTCATTCGCCATAATGGCATCCAGCTTTTGCTGGGCAATGTCTTTTAACTCTTGGGATTCGGCTTTATCAATAACCGTTTGTAAAAGAGATTTAGCCTGAACCAGATCTCCCAGATCCACATAAACATCACTTAATAATATAAAGCTTTTAGCCAACCAATCTTTTTGACCACCCATATATTTAACAGCCTTGGTAAGGGTTTTTTCTGCATCCTTACTTTGTCCTTTGTTAAATTGAATAAAGGCCACCGAATACATCGCTTCAGGATAATATTCGGAGGTGGTTTTGGTAGCAAAATATTTAAACGGAGTTAAAGCATTCTCGTAGTCACCATTTTCGAAATACGATTTACCCATGATATAATTTGCCAATTGTTCCTGCCCTGGATCTAGTCCTCCGCCTGATTTAACTAACTGAGCATAGGTAATTGCATCACTGTATTTTTTGAATTTGAACTTAATTTTCATTAATCCAATTCTTGCCTTTTTAATGAGAGTCGGGCTAGGGTTACTTTGCTCTAATAATTGATAAGTTCTTTCCAGGTTAGCATCATCTTTATTGAATTCATAAATTTCAACAAGGGTAACTAAGGCATCTTGCGAATAATCATTTTGACCGTAATCATTTAAAATGGCTTCTAAATTGACTGCGGCTTTGTCGTATTCCTTTAATTCAACGTGGCAGTTAGCCTTATAATGATTGGCATCTAAACTGAAAATTCCACGTGGATATCGTTGTAAATATTTACCCATTGCATCAATAATTTTAACGCAATCATTACTCTTTAAAGCCACTTCGGTTGCCGAATAGGCCGTGGAATCAGCTTCACCCTGATTGATTTGAATGTTTAAACTACCTGCATAGGCCAACCATTCTTCATTATCTCCATATTCATCGATGTATATTTTTTTGATATAACCAACAGCCTCTTGCATATAAGGGGTATTAGGATATTCGTCAACCACCTTTTTAAACCAACCTAATGCCTCTCTGAAATTATTTGCATTGTAATAAATTAAGGCAATTTGTAAACATGCCTTAACCCTGTAAGGGCTATTTGGTTTTTGTGTAACCAACTTATCAAAGGTTATGTTGGCATCGTTTTGTCTTTGCAAGGTTAAATAGGTTTTACCCAATTCATACCAGGCACTTTCCATATAGGGAGATGATGGATAATCGTTCAATATTTTTTCCAACGCGATGGCCTTTTCACCATATCTATTATCTAAACCCAGAATCAACGCCTTTTGGAGCAATGCATAATCATTTACATTGCTGTTGTTATTGATGGCTTTATCATAGCTTTCGATGGCTTTTTTATAATTTTTTGCCATAAAATAACAGTCGGCAATTCTTACATGGGCATCATTTATTTTCCTATCCGAATAGGAAGCTCTTCCTACAAAATTTTGAAATTCAATAAGGGCTTTGTTATATTCCTTTTGTTTAAAGAAGGCATAACCTAAATTATAATAGGCATCGTTGTATTCTGCCAGATTTTTTGCACCTGAGGTAGATATAAAATCAGAAAAGGTATTTGCCGACTTGTTATATTCTTTTTGTCTGAAATAGGCATCTCCCATCCAGAATTTCGCCAAAGCAGCAATTTGATTATCAAAGTTTTTTTCAATGGCATTCTTAAAATGATCGATGGCCGCAACGAAATCTTGTGAATTAAACAACTCCATGCCTCGATATAAATAGATCCGTTGTTCTGCCATTTTTAAATTAGTACTTTTTATTTTTACTTTGGAAATAGAAACCAAAGCGTCTTTGTAGTTTCTTGTATTTAAATAGATATTGGCCAATAATTCATAGGCTTCATCTTGCTTCGGATCATTGGGGTATTTAGCGATGAAATTATTTAAGGCATCAATGGCTTCATTATATGGATCATAACCCAGTTCGTAGGCCAATCTTGCAAAATTCATCAGAGCCTCTTTGGCCATCGGTTTATCAAACTCGTAAGAATGCGCAAAATGTAAGGCATCCAGAGCCTGTCTTTTATTATTTGTTTTGATGAGACAATCTGCCAAATAATAGTAAGCCGACTGAGACAGTGAATCGACTTCGCTGGTAGCATCCCTTAAGTTTTCACCTGCTGTTGCATAATCCTGAGTAAAGTAAGAGGCAAGTCCAAATTTATAATGACCTATTCGGTCTAAATTGCTTCCAGTTTCTAAAACCTTTTGATAGTTAAGAACACTTTTCGGATAATCTTTTAATTCGAAATAAGATTCTGCTAAGATCCTTCTAACTATACCGGTATTTGGCCCCTTTAACGTATCGGCAATAGGAGAGGCATAAGCAATGGCTTGTTCGTATTTCTTCTGAATAAAATAAATTTGGGTAATGTAGAAGGGAACGATTTGCGAAAACTTTTTCTCATTTTTGATGAGCATGAAATTTTGAAGGGCCAATTCATATTTTTGCTGCACATAACATATATGAGCATAATAATAGATAGCTGGAATTTGATAAAGATTTTTCTCGTCCTTTATTTTAGCAAAAAAGCGTAAAGCATTATCATAATCCTGGATCATATAATAACTATACCCCAATTTATAGGCATGTTCTATATACTGTTCTTTGCTAAGTTGATAGATATCAGTGGAATTTAATTCCATAATAGCGTTTTCATAGTCCTTTTTGCGAAAATA
>JBEIQI010000148.1:0-7444 GCA_040376605.1 Flavobacteriales bacterium
AATATGCAAGTAAACCCGCTGATGATAACCATCCATACGGTCATGGACGAGCGGAACCCCTAATCACATTTCTTGTTGTTGCATTTTTAGTTGGATCTGCTATAGTCATTGCATATCATAGTATCATTCTTATTCAAACACCTCATGAATTACCTAAACCTTATACATTAATAGTTTTAGGAATAATTGTAGTAATTAAAGAGATATTTTATAGGATTGTAATAGCCAGAAGTAAACAAACCATGAGTTCATCTTTAAAAGCGGATGCATGGCATCACAGAAGCGATGCAATAACCTCATTAATGGCATTTGTTGGAATTTCAATTGCACTTATTCTTGGCAAAGGTTATGAAGCTGCCGATGATTGTGCCGCTTTAGCAGCTTCAGGAATGATCCTTTACAATAGTTATTTAATTCTGCGTCCCGCATTAGGAGAAATAATGGATGAACACTTGTATGATGATTTAATTGCACAAATCAGAGATGTTTCAATCAAGGTCGATGGAGTGCTTGATACCGAAAAATGTTATGTTAGAAAATTAGGAATGAAATATTACGTAGATCTTCACGCAATCGTCGACAAAAATTTAACTGTTAAGGAAGGACATGAAATTTCACATCGACTAAAAGACCGTATCAAACTCGAACTTCCAATGGTCGACAATGTTCTAATACATATTGAACCTACTGAATAATATTGTTATATTTAAAAAAAATCAAGCTTCCTAAAGGAAGTTTAAGGAATGGTCAACTCAGGATAATTGGTAATAAAAAGAGTTATTGAAAATGATACTTGATAACAGGACTGCCATTTACTAAGACGGTGGTGGGATAAAAATAAAACTCCTTATTGGCCTGATTAAACTTCAAATCATAAGATCCATCAGCGTTTGTAATTCTATAGGTCCAAAATGGACTTGCAAATGTTCGGTTTTCAATATTATAAGTAACCTCTACCCCAGCAACGGTATGAATGAAGGTTTTAATATTTTCATTAAATCTAAATATGGCATCTAAACTTTCATCAACACAACCTTGCATCGATGATGGTTCTACAAATGAACATGACGATTTTTTATTGGTATGAATGATTTGCTGGGAAAATGATATTTGAGTTAATCCCAGAAACACAATAAGAGCCATTAAAATTCTTTTCATAATATTAGTATTTGGGTCATTAGAAAGTAAAGTTAAGTATTAAAAGGTAGAAATGAAAATATAATTGATTATTTGGAAATAGCATCATCATCATAATTAATTATCTATTTATCAATGCCTTATTGAAATGCATCCTGAATAATTAATAACGTTCTAAGTAATTTTGTAATTATCTTTACAACTTATTTGAATTGAAATGAAAGCGGAAATTATCAATATTGGAGATGAATTATTAATTGGTCAAATTGTAAATACAAATGCTGTTTGGATTGCAAATCAATTTAATGAGTTGGGTGTTTCGATTGCCCGAATGACTACGGTGGCAGATAAGTATGAATCAATTATTGATGCAGTAAATGCCGGTTTTCGTCAATACGATATTATCATCATGACTGGAGGCTTGGGACCTACCAAGGATGATATTACTAAGAATACGTTGATGAATTATTTTAATACTGAATTAGTGTTTAATCAGGAGGTTTATGACCAACTAAACCAATGGTTTACCTCCAGAGGAAGAATATTTAGTGAGGTGAATCAAACCCAATGTTATGTTCCAGCTAATTGTAAAGTATTCATCAATAAATGGGGCACTGCACCAGGAATGATGTTTGAAATGGATGGTAAATACCTAGTTTCCCTGCCAGGGGTTCCATCAGAAATGAAAAATTTAATACTGCATTATATCATACCCTTTATCCGTGAAGAATTTAACTTGCCTCCTCAAATTCATAAATCATATAATATCGAGGGTATTCCTGAATCCGAATTAATGAAGACCATTGAGGTTTGGGAAAATAATCTACCATCAACCATTAAACTTGCCTATTTGCCATCTGTTGGTATGGTAAAATTAAGGATGAGTTCCTTAAATACCAATGGAGAGGCTGAGCAATTAATAAAGATGGAAGCAAACAAACTTCATCAAATAATTGGTGACGAAATCTTTGGATATGATGAAGAAACCTTAGAAATAGTCATAAAAAAACTATTAGAAGCAAAACAGCAAACATTAACTACGGCAGAAAGTTGTACAGGCGGATTTTTGGCACATAGACTAACCTCTGTGCCAGGAATTAGTAAAGTATTTCCAGGTAGTTTTGTTACATACGATTATTGGGTTAAAACGGATATTTTAGGTGTTCAAAAAGAAACCTTGGAGAAATTTGGTGCAGTAAGTCGCGAGGTTGTTGTGGAAATGGCTTCGGCGGCCAAAAAGAAAATGAAGACCGATTATGCCATCGCATTAAGTGGAATAGCTGGTCCGGATGGAGGAACTGAAGACAAACCCGTAGGCACGGTATGGATTGCCTGGGCAACTCCTGATAAAACGATTGCTAAAAAATTCGTATTCCCAAGTGACCGAACCGGAAATATTCTACTTAGTTATCAAAAATCACTGAGTATACTTAGAAGGTTGATTTTGGACATCCCACTTAAAAAAGAATACTGGGAAAAGGAGTAAGTTAACCACAACTTTCTCTAACCATCAACTCCACAGGTAAAACAATTCGTTGGTTAGGAATTCCCACGGTATCTGTTGCGACCTCATCAGATGTTGTATTCATTAAGCTAAATAACAAATCCATAGCATTTTCACCTAACTTATCTAACGGCTGCGAAATAGCAGTAATTGGAGGAGATGTAAATTGAAATAGTTCTATATCATCAAAGCTAACCAAAGCAATGTCTTTTGGAATTTTAAGTCCCCTTTTATTAATTGCCTCCAAAGCATATAGAGCAACTAGGTTATTCAACGCGAAAATAGCTTTTACATTATTGGGTGGTGATAAAAGAAAATCCACCTCCCTGATAATATCCTCTCGAAGATTATCAAATGAGACTTCCCGCAATAAGGAATCATTGTATTCAATCTTATTCTTTTTTAAAGCGTCTCGATAACCCATCACTCGATCTTTAAGCGTACTTAAATGAGAAGGTGATAAGGTAATTACTCCAATATTTTTAGATCCTTTAGCAATTAAATGCTGAACTAACATTTCAGCACCTTTTCTATTATCAACGGTAACTGAAGGAAATAATCCACTTGAGAACTCTCTATCTAAGAGTAAAAAAGGTGTCTTTTGTTTCACCAACCTATCAAACATCTGAGAATCATCCAATGTAGAAGAAACGATTAACCCGTCCACTTGATGTTGGTCGGCAAGGATAGAGATCAAATCAGCTTCCCTTTTCGGATTCTCATCAGAACTGCATATTAACATATGGTAACCCTTCTTATTTGCTGCATCTTCAATGCTTCTGGCAATCTTAGAATAGAACGGGTTGGAAATATCAGCAACAATAAGACCTAAGACGTTAGATTTTCCTGTTCTCAACTTACGGGCAGTAGCATTGGGCTTAAAACCCATTTCTTCCACCATTTTCCATACCTTTTCCTCAGTCTTTTTACTAATGCCATATTTAGCAGCCTTTCCATTCAAAACCATGGAAACAAGGGTTTTAGATACCCCAACCGCTTTGGCTACATCTTCTAGTGAACTTTTTTTCATTAGGTCGTGTTTACAGAAGTGTAAGTTACGGCTATTTTTGTAAAAACCAAATCTAAATCGGTTTTGTAATTGAAATTTTATTAATTTTCAAGAATTTACATTCACTTATGGTAAAATATGGGGCCAACTTGTTAAAACCTTTTAATTATTCCTTCAATCTTACAATTATTAACTCTATTTTCGTTTGGCATAAGATTTGTCTTCGTTTAAATGCGCATTAGTACATCCCAAATTAAAACTCATATTTATGAAAACAGTTACTCTTATATCAGCAGTTTTGCTTTCCGGAATTCTATCTTCTTATGGACAAAGATCGGCTAATATTCAGACGAATACATCCAATGCAAATATGGGTTCTACCAACGTCAATTCTAGTCGTTTTAACAGCGACAACAAGACGGTGACTAATAATTCTAACGATAACGCCAACAATAATAACAATTGGAGCATTAACAACAATTCTTCAAATAACAACTCTTCCAACAACTCTAACAGTAACACTAATTGGTCGAACAATAATAATTATTACAACAACAATTTAAACAACGGTTACACCAACAACGGATATTACAACAGTAACTATAATAACAATCAACTTTATACTAATTCCAATAATAACTATACAACCCAAAATCAAAATTCCTATAAAGCAGTTGATGAGAATTACGGTAATGAGGTATCGACTGTTGATAAGAACACCTTATTGAATTTTAAAAATCAATATAACATTAGCGATATGAGAAGTAATTATCGAAATGGAACCAATATAGATCGATTATTTACCAAATATCAACAACCAAGTCAGATATTTATAATTGATGCTCAAGCTGAAAATACCTTAAAAGGTACCGATGGCACCATTCTAAAAATTGCACCTAATAGTTTTGTTACCAAAAATGGTGAACTAGTTAAAGGTGATGTTGAATTTGAAATGAAGGAAATTTATGATAGGAGTGATATGGTTTTATCAAATGCACATACCGTTTGTAATGATTTGCCTTTAGAGTCCGGTGGAGAGTTATATTTGGGGGCCACGCGTAATAGTGAGCCTTTGATATTAGCCGCGGATAAAAACATTCTAATTGAAATGCCGGCTCGATCCAACAAGGAAATGCAATTATTTAATGGAATGCCTGATAGAAATTCTGTTAATTGGAATGTAGCTAATCCAAACACCGTTACCCCGGTTCTCAACTCAAATTCAGCAACCGGAAGTTCATACAATTTTAGCACAAGTTCAATGAACTGGATTAATTGTGACAAGTTTATGAGAAGCAATGCCTCTAATACCAAAATTAACGTAAGGGTTCCTAAACAGTTTGATACTACTAATACGGCAGTATTTATAGTATTTGCTGGTCAGAATACGGTTACTAAATTCGATCATTTTACCCGATTTAACCAACTTTCTAACGAATCGGATCGATCAACATTTGACACTCGCTGGTACACAGTGCCGGTAGGTGCTGAGGTTACTATCGTAGCTATTTCTGAAGTTGATGGGCAAGTGTTTTCATCCATTCAACCTACTAAAATAATGAAGGATCAAGTAGCTGAATTAGAATTTAATCCTACTACAATGGATGAATTCAAAAATAAAATGTACACTTTACCATAAATATTTCTGATCTAAATCATCAAATAAGATCCCCTTATTAGGGGATTTTTTTATTAATTGAACCTTATAATCAATTGAGTGTAACTATAAATGTCGTTAAATTTGGTGGGTATTATAACCGAATTTAAAAATCATCGTTAAATGGTATAAGATTTGTTTATATTTAACAAAGATTTATTCAAGAGAAAATCAATAAAACAAGCTATATGAGAAAGGCTTTATTCATTTTAGGCATGTTACTTACTTCATCCCTTTGTATGGCACAAGTAATTAGCATTAGCACTGTAACTGCCAATATCGGAGGAGTATTTGGTTTGGGAACCCCAACGATTTTAAATACTACTTATACCACTAATACTCAAAGAGGATCAATCACATATTCGAATGGAAGGGATAACTTTAATGATTTACAATTGTCCAATTCTCCAGGAGCCGGTTCATTGAACACTAATAATTATAATGGCTTCAATAATAATTATGGCAACAATGACTATAATTACTGTTATAATGGATATGGAAACTCTTATAACAACTACAATAACAATAGCTACAATTATAACAATACCTATAATAACCAAACTACATACACCAGCAACAACGATGGTTATGGATCAACAATTGAATTAGAGAACGGTGATGGAACTACCAGGGTGATTGAAACGACTACTGACTCTTCCCAGGCTGAGGCAAATAAATCTATTAAAGATAAAATTGATGCGCATATGGTTCACTTTACCGGATTGGTCATGAGTGATATGTTTAATGAAGGAAACTTGTCGAAAGCCTATGTAATGGATAAGTATTCGGAATTCTTAAAACCTGGAAAATATAGCAACATCAGCACCAATCTTCCAAACTCAGTGGCGTTTACTTTTGATGGTATTGCTATTCCACCTAAAACACGTTTAATCATTTATAGCGGAACTAACTTTAACGGCAGTAAATTAGTTGATATTACAGGTCCGGCAATTATTAATAATAACAAATGGGAATTCGATGAAAGATATACCGGAGCTAATAGAAAAACCTATTGCCCTGAATTACAAAGTACCTTTCCCCAAAATGTTAGAAAATGGAGTAATTCAAATATGCATGATTGGCAAAATGGATCTATAGAGATTCTAGAAGTTACTGAATAAAAGAGCTTTTTAATTAGATAACCCATTTCAATTTAAGAATGGGTTTTTTTTTGCCTTAATGTCCCATAAAGCTAGTCATTAATGGCCCAATTATAAGACTCATTGGTTAATCTTATTGACTTAGCGGGCTCCAAAAAAATGTTTACTTTTATACCCTTGAAACGATAACTTAAATGACCGAAATCGCCAAAATATACGACCCAAAACTAACTGAAGACAGATGGTACAAGGAATGGATGGATCATAAATGCTTTGCCAGCCAACCAGACGGGAGACCAGCCTTTACCATTGTAATTCCACCACCGAATGTGACGGGTGTTCTGCATATGGGGCATATGCTTAATAATACAATTCAAGATGTTTTGATCCGCAAAGCTCGTATGCAAGGCAAAAATGCATGTTGGGTTCCGGGAACGGACCATGCCAGTATTGCTACCGAAGCTAAAGTGGTTCAAATGCTCCGCGAACAAGGCATAAAAAAATCTGACCTAAGCAGAGAGGACTTTTTAAAACATGCTTATATCTGGAAGGATAAGTATGGCGGAATTATATTAGAACAATTAAAAAAACTAGGTGCTAGCTGCGATTGGGATCGTACTTCATTCACTATGGATGAGCATTATAACGATGCGGTTACAAACGTATTTATTGATCTTTACAATAAAGGACTCATTTATCGTGGTCTTAGAATGATCAACTGGGACCCTGCTGGTAAAACTGCGTTGAGTGATGAAGAAGTTTTACATACCACAGAAAATTCTAAACTTTATTATGTAAAGTATAAAGTTGTTGGCAATAATGCTTCCATAACGATTGCAACAACACGACCAGAAACCATTCTGGCGGATACTGCCATTTGCATCAACCCTAAGGATGAAAGATTTTTGCATTTACATGGTAAAAAAGCGTTGGTACCATTTATCAATAGAGAGATTCCGGTAATTTTAGATGAATATGTTTCTATTGAGTTTGGTACAGGTTGCTTAAAAGTAACCCCTGCACACGATGCCAACGAC
>JBEIQI010000266.1:0-4139 GCA_040376605.1 Flavobacteriales bacterium
AAGAAGGAAACATCATCCCTGTTTATGCCTCACTTACTATTGCTTGTGATGGGGCTTTATCACCCTTTCGTTTAGGACTTACCAAAACGGAGAAAAAAATTACCGGATATTTTTTAGGATTGGTGTTAGAAAATTGTCAACTCCCCTACCCAAATCATGGTCATGTATTAATGTCGGGAACCTCGCCTGTTTTATTGTATCCAATTACATCCACGGGAACAAGAGCATTGGTTGACTTTCCGGGAGATCAACCACCCCGAATGGGTGAAGAATTAAAACAACATTTACTGAATGTAATTGGCAAAAATATTCCAGCATCTGCTCAACCCTCTTATATTGATGCAGTAAATGCCGGAAAGTATAAAGTATTTCCAAATCATCGTTTGCCTTCAACGCCTCTTCTTAAAAAAGGAGTGGTTCTGTTGGGAGATTCTTTAAACATGAGGCATCCATTAACCGGAGGTGGCATGACGGCCTCCTTTACTGATTGTTATAACCTGGGTAATTGTTTATTAGAAATCAAAGATGAATGGAACAGTGCAACAATAGAACAGGCCGTTAAAAAATTCTACGATACCAAGACCAACACCACCGGATCCATTAATATTCTAGCGGATGCGTTGTATGGTGTAATGCGGAGCGAAGATTTAAAAGATGCTTGTTATGATTATTTACATCAGGGAGGTAAAAAAGCATCAGAACCTGTGGCCATTTTATCTGCCTTGTCGAGAAATAAAAACATGTTACAACGACATTTTTTTGCGGTAGCCTTTCATGGTGCTAAAAAAATAATGCGGTCTAAAACAGGAAGCTCAAAAATGAAACGCAGCTATAACATGATTAAAGATGCGATTAAAATTATTTCCCCACTTATTCTAACCGAAAAGCCAAGTTGGGGAATGAGAAACCTACTAAAGGTGAGTAAAGTCTTTTTTTAGAACACCTTCCACATATTAATTTTTATCGAAAATTTTCTACCTTCATTTTATGAAAGGATTTTTGCTGGTATTTGTTGGTAGTGGTATTGGAGGTGTCTTACGATATGGAATCTCTTTGGCTTTCGCGCCATCTTCCATCATTAAATTTCCTTGGCCAACTTTAATAGCCAATATAATTGCCGCATTTTTAGTGGGTTTATTTTATTCTTTTGCAGCTCAAAAAGCATGGCTAGATAAAAATTATTTATTGTTGCTTACAACAGGTCTTTGTGGCGGACTAAGTACTTTTAGCACCTTTAGTTTTGAGACCATAAAACTATGGCAAAATCAACAATATATGTTGAGTGTTTTTTATGTTGCACTAAGCCTAATTACTTGCTTGGTGTTTACACTTATTGGTACTAAAGTAATTCAGTAACCTATTTGCATTCTTCTTTGTAGATATTGATATAATCAAAAATACCTGCAACTGAAGCCGCAGCCAAATCTTGTTTCAAACTCTTATTATTTCTCACTTCATCACAAACTTTATAAACCTGACACCAGTTGCTTGGACTATCCATTAAGGCTTGCGCTTGAATTAAAGCACGAATTATTTGAACGGTAAAACTCTTTGGATTCATCTTAACGGCTTTTTCGGCATCCTTCAAAGCATCATTTACATCAAAATAATTTCCCAAGGCCGATAGATATGCAACACAACAATAATCATCTCCGGTTTGGGTTTCCACCTTTTTATTCTCCATCAAATACAACATAAACTGAGAAGCATTTAATCCAGCATTCTCACCCCATCCCAATTGACAAATGGTTGCCACCTTTTCGCCTATATCGCCTTTATTAGCTAAGAACTCCATAATACCATTTGTAATAGCTCCATTATTTGCTTTGGCTTCAATCACCCATTTGCTAGTTTCGTAGCCTTTGGTTAAATCAGTGGAGGTTAGCGGAGAATCTGCCTTTAGCGATGTTGTAAATCCAATAAAGATCAATAAAAAGATAACGTTTTTCAAAATAAAAGTTTAGTTAATCAAATATAAAGATAAATGGCCAAAATTTGTTTTAGAAGTTCATGAATACATCATTTTAATTCATAAAATGTGTACCACAAATAAAAATCACCCCTCCGTTATACAATATAATTTAATGAGGGGTCGTTATTGCTTTTTTAATTGAACCCCATGTTAAACCCAACTTTATCCATCACTGCATTAAGCAAAAGAGAAAAGGAAATTTATGAGGCTTTGCTGAAGGGCCTACCCTACAAAGAAATTGCAGATAAACATTTTATTTCTTTGAATACAGTAAAGACTCATGCGAAGAAAATATATTCGAAGCTGGGTATTAAAAATAGAATTGAGCTATTAACCGCTTACACTCCATTGAGTCAGTCAAGCTTATCAGTTGAATAATTGAATACCGATTTTTGATTTAAGAATTGTTAGATCAACATTATTCTTAATTCTTTAATCTGTTATTCAATTAATCTTTATCCTACACCACCACCTGTACTTTTCTTTTTCTTTTTGGTTAAGCTAGCCATCATAAAGTCACGATTCATACGTGCAATATTTTCTAAAGAAATTCCTTTTGGACATTCTACTTCGCAAGCACCGGTATTGGTACAATTACCGAATCCTTCGTGATCCATTTGCTCCACCATGCTTAATACACGAGAATATCTTTCTGGCTGGCCCTGCGGTAATAAGGCCAATTGAGAAACTTTTGCAGAAACAAATAACATGGCCGAACTATTTACACAAGTAGCCACGCAAGCACCACATCCAATACATGCAGCTGCTTCAAAAGACTCATCCGCATTCTCTTTAGAAATTGGAATGTTATTTGCATCCTTAACGGAGCCAGTATTAACAGAGATATAACCACCTTTTGAAATAATTCTATCAAAAGCAGAACGATCAACCACCAAATCTTTAATTACTGGAAATGCTTTTGCTCTCCAAGGTTCAATAACAATGGTATCACCATCCTTAAATGAACGCATATGAAGTTGACAAGTAGTGATTCCGGTTTTAGGACCATGAGCACGACCGTTGATATACATTGAACACATCCCACAAATTCCTTCGCGGCAATCATGATCAAAAGCTACCGATTCTTCACCCTTGTTGATCAACTGCTCATTTAAAACATCAATCATTTCAAGAAATGACATGTCTGGAGAAATTTCGGAAACCTGATAAGTTACCAATTTACCTTCTGAGGTAGCATTTTTCTGTCTCCAGATTTTTAAGGTAAGATTCATACTATTATTACTGCTCATATGATAAAGTTTTGTTGTCTATAATATTATTTATACGATCTGGCTGCAATTTTAATCGCCTCAAATTTTAATTCTTCCTTATGTAATTCGAATTGGCTATCTCCTTTATATTCCCAAGCAGCCACATATGCAAAATTTACATCATCACGATTTGCTTCACCTTCCTCTGTTTGATATTCCTCACGGAAGTGTCCTCCACAAGATTCGTTTCTATGTAATGCATCAATACACATTAATTCTCCCAATTCGATAAAATCAGCTACTCTTCCGGCCTTTTCTAATTCAGGATTCATTTCATCTGCAGAACCCAATACACGAACATCCTTCCAAAATTCTTCTTTAATTTTACGAATCTGTTCAATAGCTTTTTTTAAGCCAGCCTCGCTACGTGCCATTCCACATTGATCCCACATTATCTTTCCTAATTGTTTGTGGAAATGATCTACGGATTTGGTTCCTTTAATGGATAATAATTTATTTAATCGATCACTTACTTCCTTCTCTGCTTTTTCAAATTCAGGATGTTTCGTTTTCAATTTATCAATGGAATCTGCCTTGTCTTTTTCGGCACTCATACGAGTAACTTCTGCAGACAAATAAGAACCAATGGTATATGGAATTACAAAATAACCATCTGCCAACCCTTGCATCAAGGCAGATGCACCTAATCTATTTGCACCGTGATCAGAAAAATTCGCCTCACCTAAAGCATACATACCGGGAACGGTTGTCATTAAGTTATAATCTACCCAAAGACCACCCATTGTATAGTGAACCGCAGGATAAATCATCATCGGTTCTTCATAAGGATCTACGCCGGTAATTTGAGCATACATATCAAAAAGGTTACCGTACTTTTCTTTCACAACGGCTTTTCCTAATTCGTGCAATTGTTGTTCACTAGGATTGGCAATATC
>JBEIQI010000003.1:0-38126 GCA_040376605.1 Flavobacteriales bacterium
AAAACCAACATCCAATAAATAATAAGTAATAGGTAGCCAAAAAGGCAAGTGTTCTATAATCTGCTTTATATTTTAGAAGTCCTGACATTGAAGTCAAAAATACGTAAAACTAACGAAGTGAAAAATGATAATTGACAGATTATGTTTTTTGAGACTAGTCAATAACTGTAATAATACCCTTTTCTTTTAGTTCCTTTTGATATTTCTTTGCAGCCCGTTCCACTTTGAGATAACTTAAAAAACCGAGACTTCCACCCATTAGCTCAAGGCTTGTAAATACACCACCAGTAAAGGCTCCAGCAACACCCAAAACTGCGGCATCAGCTCCCGTTAAATAAAGATTCTTAACAGGAGTTTTTACGTGATTCCATTTTTTAAGCATTCTATCTGGGGAGGTATGCATGCCGTAGATGCATCCTTTATTATGCATGGTAAAGTGTTCAGTGCTGAGTGGAGTGGAAAGCTCATAAAAATCAATCATGTCCTTAAATCCCGGATAATGACGTTCAATAAAATTGATCATTCTTTGAGCCAAGATTTCTTTAAACTCCTCGTATTCATCTCCACGCTTTTTCCACTTATCATCCTTCCACTTCTCAAACATCTCATAACTAACAAAGGTGATAATTTCACCAGTATTTACAACCGCTTCAGGGTCCTTCAATGATGGAAAAGAAAGGAAGGCCATTTTCATTCTATCATCAATGATAGCATCAATGTCTTTGAACATTTCATCATGATCATATTCATCAAAAATCCAGTGATTTTCGCCTTTAAATCCAAGTTTTGTAGGAGACTCTTTAAATCCAATATACAAGCATAAATGGGATAGTCCATCCGGATGATCCCGAACCTCATCAGGAAATTCGGCTCCAAAATCTCGATGCAATAAATTTGTATATGTATTATAAGCCCCTGCACAAGAAACTATTACGGGTGCATAGAAGGTTTCTTCAGTTCTTTTCTTTCCTTGTTTCACATCAACCTTAACCCCAACCGCCTTACCATCTTCTACAATGATATCCTTTACCTCATGGTTTACCAATATTTTACCCCCAGCCTTTTCAATGATAGGTTCCATTGCCTGCGCAATGGTTTTAGCTGAACCAATTGGATAATAACCTCCATTGTAAAAGTGTTTAACAACCATAGCATGATTACAGAACGAGCCATTACCTGGCACCGCTCCATAATTCCCCCATTGAGAAACTAATAACCCTTTTAACTTCGGATCCGTGAAAGTTTGATCTAAATATTCTTTAGTGCTCATAGTAGCCAACTTTGTGCTAGCTGCCGACGGCTTCTTAATTATTTTTAAAAGAGCTGGTAAATGTTTATATATGATATTATCTCTATACCAAGTATCCGCCTTAACCACATCAATTAAATATTTTTTTATCGAAGCTTCTTGGTGGGGAAACTGGGCTATCAGCTTCTTTTCAAACTCTTCGCTACTGCTTGGACATTCAAATGTGAAATCTGGAAATACAAACTTATCAAATATATAAGGCATTTTTTTCCATCGAACTTTGCCCTGAGTTGCATAATCAAATAATATTCTGAAATCATGACCTTCTTCTAGGTCTCCAACGTAGTGAACGCCTACATCCCAGTGGTAGCCTTTTTCTCTTTTGAAAGTGTGTGTAAAGCCCCCTACTATGTAATGTTGTTCCAAAATAAGAACTTTTTTACCTTGCAACTGGGACATAAAGGATCCTACCGTAAGACCACCTAGGCCAGAACCTATTATAATAATATCGTAATCGCTATTTTTGCTCATGGAGGATTAAACTCAAAAAAGTGATGCAAGTATAAAACTAAATTTATATATTAACTAATTAAAGACCTATTTAGGGGTTATACCTACCATACAAACTAGTATTTGTCTTATAAATCAGTTTCAAAGTCCCTATATAATGCATACCTTTGCGCCAATCATAATTGAAGAACTGCTTTATGCTTAAATATAAAGAAGATATTCGAACCATCATTTTTGTAGCCGGTTATTTTGGTATTGCCATTTTTACCTGGTTCTCCTTACCGATGAAATGGTACCTAGCGATTCCATTAATTGCTCTAAATTGTTTTATTTCATTTTTTTGTGCAACCATAGTTCACAACACCATTCATTGCCCCATCTTCAAGAATAGGCAATTAAATCGTATTTTCCAGGTAATTCTTTCCTTTACTTATGGTCATCCTGTAAGCGCTTATGTTCCTGGCCATAATTTTAGTCATCATAAATATATGCAAAGCGACAAGGATAATATTCGAACTTCAAAGGCTCGTTTTAAATGGAACTTATTAAACCAATTATTTTTCTTTTACATCATGAGTTTTGACATTCTTCGCTCGGAGATGAGGTTTACAAAAAAAATGAAGAAAGAAAAGCCAAGATGGTATCGTCAGTATATGCTTGAAAATATTTTATTGAATGTGGTAAAAATTGCTCTATTAATAATTGATTGGCAAAAGTTTCTGCTAATTGTTTTTATTCCCCATCAATATGCTGCCTGGGGAATAGTTGGCACCAACTTCTGGCAACATGAAGGCTGCGATGAACATCACCCATATAACCATAGCAGAAATTTCGTAGGAAAATTTTTAAACTTTTTCGCCTTTAACAATGGCTATCATGGCATGCATCATTTAAGACCAGGATTGCATTGGAGTTTATTGCCGGCTTATCACGAAAAATACATCACCCCAAATATCCATCCTAATTTAAATCAAAAAAGTCTATTTGTATATTGCTGGAAAGCATATATATGGCCCGGAAAGAGGCTTGACTATTTGGGAAACCCAGTTGTGCTTCAACCAAAAGTTAAGGATAGAGATTGGGTGGCAGATGTTCCTGTTAGTGAACATAGTTCATCACTAGGGGCCATTCAATAATTATTTTAAGTCCTTGTAAAACTGGATAATGGATTTTATCACCCATTGTTGCTCACGATCAGTCATTTCGTAAAACAATGGAAGCCGAACGAGGCAATCTCCAAAAGTCTTTGTATTCCTTAATTTGAGTCGATTGGCATGCACTATTTTATTATCGGATAGGTGCAGTGGTTTATAATGAAAGGTCGCTTCTATTCCATTAGTTTTTAAATAATTGATTAATTGATCTCGTGTTTTTTGGGTTTTGGTAATGATGTAAAAAATATGCCCATTACCCCCCTCAACATTGGGTGGAAGCTGAATGTCATTATTTTGAGCCAATGGCTTCAACAATCTAAAGTATTCATTCCAAAGTGAAACTCTTCTTGTATTAATTGTCTCTCTTTCCTTTAAGCTAGCTAATAAAATTGCGCAAAGAGGCTCCGCCAATAAATAATTAGAACCAATGATCTTCCATGAATAAAATTTGACCTTCCCTTTGATAAACTCAATCTTATCTGTTCCGCATTGGGAAATCATATTTGCTTTGATCCAGTATTTCTGGTTATTCACAATTACTGCCCCCCCTTGACCACAACTTATATTTTTGGTTTCATGAAATGAAAAAGCAGAAAAATCACCCATTTTGCCAATTGGGTATCCATCGGCAGTTGAACCTAAACAGTGTGCAGCATCCTCAATTACTGGGATCCCGTATTTCTTCCTAAGGTTTTTGATGTTAGAATAATTAATGGCAACCCCCCCATAGTGTACAATTACAATGGCCTTTGTTTTTGATGTAATAGCTTTTTCTACCTCCGCCAAATCGGCAGAAGGATGATTTTGATACGTATCCACAAATACCAATTTAGCCCCACGTAAAGCAAACGCATTGGCCGTAGAAACATAAGTATAAGAAGGCAGTATTACTTCATCACCCACTTGGATATTTAAAGTTATTGCAATTAACTCTAAAGCCGCAGTGCATGATGGAGTAAAAATTACCCGGTTAAATCCAAGTTCGGTCTCGAAAATTCTTTGACAGCTTTGATAATTCTTTCCTAAAGTTCGAAGAACATCACTTCCTTTAATTGTAACTAAAGGCATATATGGCTTATTAAAAGGAACTTTCATCCAACAAAGTTATTAGTTTCATTAAATAAATAAGCCCCCAAAATGGGGGCTTATTAAAATTAATGTTTTATGATTCTTTTCGCGAAAATTCGGCCATTAACCAATTTCACATTGAGGAAATAAATTCCGGGAGCTGATTCGGAAATATCTATTTCTGTTATGAATGTAAATTCTGATTTAGAAGTAGTCGTTTGAAATACTTGCTTGCCTTGAATATCCAAAATATAAATTGCTAATTCACCCATCATATCGTCCGATAAGGATAAATAAAATTTACCGGAAGTTGGATTCGGATATAAATTCAAATCGTCATTATTCCAATCCTCAATTGATAAACAAGCCGAAACTAAAATGGTTTCAGTAACTGTATCCGTACAATTGTTTATATCGGTAAAACTGTACGTGATAATATAATTCCCTAAACTTAATCCTTGAGGGTCAAAAGTCGTCCCCGTCACATTGGTTCCTGAATAAGTTCCTCCAGCCGGCGAAGATCCAGTTAAGTTAACTAATCCATAGGTTGTACAAACCGAATCTGTTGTAAAATTGAACGATACGGTTGGTAATAAATTGACGGTCATTGTTTGAGTATTCGTATTTGAACAGTTATTTAAATCTGTGCCAGTAACTGTATAAGTTGCTGTTGTTGATATTGGAAAAGGACTTGAATCGACAACTCCTCCTGACCATGAATAGGAATTAGCACCGGAGCCACTTAACGTTACATTAGATCCTTCACATACCGTTGTCGATGGGGCAACTGTTACTCCAATGGTAGGTAGGGCGTTGATGGTTAATGTTTCAGTAGCTGTACCTGTACAACCATTTAAATCAGTCCCTGTAACCGTATATGTAGTGGTAGATAATGATACTGGGAAACCGACTCCATCGGTTATTCCACCAGACCACGCATAACTATTTGCTCCTGACCCACTCAAAATAATTGAATCTCCATCACAAACTATATTAGAAGGAGAGGCGTTAGAACTTATTGTTGGATTTGCATTTAGATTTATGGTAACTGTTGAGGTGTTTGAGCAGCCAAATGCTGTTGTTCCTGTAACGGTATAAACACCCGGAGTAATCGCCGCAAAAGGGTTACCGTTGGTTACTCCACCCGACCAACTATAGGAGCTGGCACCGGTACCATTTAAGGTTAATGTTTCTCCTTGGCATAAAGTGGTACCCGGAGTTGCTGTTGATCCTACTATCGGCAAAGCCAATCTCACAATTGATATGGTACCCGTTGATGAACATAAGTTTGCATCCGTTCCTGTAACTGTATAGGTTGAGGTTCCCGGTGTTACAGCATTATTAGGAGCACCATTTACAATACCACCAGACCACGAATATGTATTGGCACCTAACCCGTTCAAAGTAAATGTTCCTCCAACACAAACCGAATCATTTGGAGTAGCAGATGCTGTAACCGTTGGTAACGCATTTACGGTTAGGCTCACAGTAGCGGTTGAAGTACAACCACTTAAATCAGTCCCTGTTACGGTATAAGTGGTTAAACCAGGAGTAGTCGTGGTAAAAGGAGCACCGTTTATTACGCCTCCGGTCCAAGAATATATAAATGCACCGCCACCTGTAAAAATTACATCTGATCCCAAACAAACAGGTGATGCTGGAGATACCGATCCAGTAGTTACCGAACCAGCAGGAACATTAATGGTAACTTCACTGAAATTAGATGCACATGGTCCATTGGTGATTGTCCACCTAAAGGTCGAACTTGTGCCTGGAACCAAGCCTGTTACACCAGAGTTAGGCAGGTTGGGGTTTGTAACAGAACCAGATCCAGCCACAACGGTCCAAGTGCCGGTGCCAAATGTTGGGGAATTTCCTGCTAATGTTGCGGTAGTAGCTCCGCAGGATGCATCGAAATTGGTTCCTGCGTTAGAAACCGATGGTTGATGCCATACCGTAATATTTTGAGTTGTAGAGCAATAACCAAAGGTATAAGTAACTGAATAAACTGCGCTGTTACCAGCGGGAGCAGGTGCAGTAAAAATAGCACCACTAACACCAACACCTGTAAAGGTTCCTAAATCACCAGAACCAGGTTGAGCACTTCCAACAGCTGCCGGAGTTGCTGTTAAATTTCTTGTTTGGCCTTGGCACATATCGGCCCCAGAGGAGGTAAAACTGAGGTTATTATTCTGGCGAACATTGACAGTTATGGAGGATGCTCCGCCAGGTAGACAATTATACTGGCGAACATCAATCAAAGCATAGTCCGTAAAACCAGGCACCATTACCGCCGAGGCGGCTGCAGTTCCGCATTCAGGTCCAAGGTCATCATTATATGCAAAAGGCCCGGTGGAGGCAGGAGTTTGGAAACAACCAATTTGTGTATCAAATGGCGCCCCACAAGTGCTAACTGTGTAACAGGCTCCTGCAAGTACCGGCATTCTAAAATAAGTGCCGGGGCTATAACCGTTAGTAGTAGTATTAACCCCACAACCAGCATTTGGAAGGATTTCTCCAAAATAAGTCACACTCCTGGTGCAATTCACCCCTGCTAATGTATTTGTGCAAGATTGACTATACCCATTAAGAGAAAAAATTAAAACACAAACAGATAGAATTGGTAGAATTTTTTTCATAAAACTTGGGTATAAAACTTGTTGGTTTATTATACATGTTATACAAATATGTAAAAAAAGCTCTTATCCACAAAAGAATACTATAAATTTACAACGAGATAAAATAAATATTACACATGAATTGGCTAAAAAATAAAAGGACTCAAACTCATCTATTTATTTTCATTTCAGCCTTTATTTTGTTTGCCAATACCTTTTCACATGAATACGCCTGGGATGATAAAATTGTCATTGAAAAAAACCCAAGAGTGCAAAAAGGAATCAGTGGTATTCCTCAGTTGTTTGTAAAATACAGTTCGCAATATCAATATGATAAATATGGCTATCGGCCTATAACACTTAGTAGCTTTGCCTTTGACTATTCGATTTCAAATGGAAATCCGAAATTTAGTCATATAATGAATGCGTTTTATTATGCCATTTTATGTGTATTAATTTTTATTTTTCTATCGGCCCTATTTTCTCAGTATCATTTTATTTTTGCCCTTATCGCATCCCTCCTTTTTCTGGTACATCCCCTACATGTAGAAGTTGTTGCCAACATTAAGAGCAGGGATGAGATTTTCGGACTTTTGTTTTCTATTGCCTCCTTCATCACGTTTTTAAAATACCTGAAAACAAAACAATTACCTTATATATTATACACACTTCTCCTTTACCTATTGGCTTATTTATCCAAAGAAAATTCAATTACCATGTTAGCCATATTCCCTTTAATTCTGGCTATTAAAAAAATAAAAATTTCACTCAAGTTAGCTAGTGCTGTAGGTGGCATGTTGTTATTATTGGGCGTGATTTCTACCATTATTTATATCCTCGCTGCCAGCAGCACCGCAGATGCTGAGACGTCCATGGGCAAAGGAATTTTTGAGGAAAATGGGATCCTCGGCAATAGTTTCTTTCATTTAAGTGGGTTTGGCCAAAAGCTTCCTAATGCAATGAATATTGTGGGGATTTACCTGAAAAATTTTATCCTTCCATACCCTCTTATTTATTATTACGGGTATAACATTGTTCCGGCAACTGGTTGGGGCAATATTGGAGTAATTGTCTCTTTATTGATTCATTTTAGCTTGGCAATCCTTGGAATAAAATATTTAAAATCCCGTCCGGAAATTTTATTCGGTTTTCTATTTTATGCCATCTCTATTTCAATTTATACCCATCTGTTTAGAACCTTAAGCGATACTATGGCGGATCGATTTTTATTTTTTGGATCGCTGGGACTTTGTATTCTTTTGACTGGTATTTTGGGACTCATTTTTAAAATTAATTGGTCGGATTTAAAGGATAAAAAACTGAAGTCGGATTTTTCGATTCGACAATTTATTCAATACAATAAGATATTAGGTTATTCAATAATCATCATTTCTGTAGTTCTTTCGGGGGTAACTTTCGCCCGAAATAAAAACTGGAAAGATGATATGACTTTAGTAAAGCATGATCTACCGTATATGCAAAATTGTGCCAGGGCTCATTACTATTATGCTTCATTATTAAACAAACAATTATTTGAGGATAAAAGTCTATTTAACAATGCCCAAAAAAGGACTCAAGTAGAGTCGGAAATGATTAAGGAGTATAAAAGAAGCATGGAATTGTCGGATTATTCATACCTATCCTATCTTGAACTTGGAACTTATTATTGCAGAATCTACAATTATAATGAAGGCATTTCCATTCTAAAAAAAGGCGTTGAATTGTTTCCAGAAGCTCCTGATATGGCTTTTTATTTAGGGCAAACCTATGTTCTCATCAATGAAAATGCGTTGGCGGTTCCATGGCTGGAAAAAAGTATCAAACTTTCATATAATCAACCCACCAATTATTACTTTCTTTCTTTAGCTTATTCCAGAACAAATCGGTTGGAAGATGCCCTCAGGGTGGTAGATGATGGAATAAAAAAATTTGAGAAAGACAAGGGTTTATTTTATGATGCATTGGGCTTTATCTATTTTGATCATGATCAATTAGACAAATCCATTGAATACACCCTTAAATTAAAGGAGACAGGCAAGCCGGAAAAAGATGTTTACAGCTATATTATTGGTAGGTGTTATGCTAAAGGAGATACCGCTAAAGGAAATTATTATAAAGAGGAAGCCCTGTTAAAAGGAATCGTATTTCAATAAATTACTTTTTGAATAAATAATAACTATCAGCCTCTGGATTCTTGCGGATAATAAAAGGGAGATCATAGTATAAGTAATAGAAATTATGTAATATTGGAATGCTTGTTTTAGATAACCAGTTCAATATTCCAAATACAAAAGAATTCTTGGCCTTGCTTAAATTTGAATTGGGAAAGGCTTTGTGAAGCAGCTCAAACAATACAGGCTTGGGAACACTTTTAAACTCAAAACTGGTTTTAGAAGTAATTGAATTAACAAGCATGGGATGCAGATCCATGGCGCAGACCATCCCAAAAATCATTCTCGAAAAAAATTGATCTGCTGATGCATTTTTTAAGTCAGCAATTAATGAAATTTTATTCCATAAGGATGCCTTAAAAATAATCATGGAAGGATCTACCTTTACTTTTGTTTGATTCAAAATATGTATGATGTTATCCCTGTTGATTCGATACTCATCTAATCGTTCATTGCTTCCCACTAAAATGACTCCATTTATTGAGTTCCAGTTAGTAAAAACCATGTTTACCTCATTATACAATGAGCTTGAAAAAGCAGCCCCAGGCTGAATCCAAGTAACCAATCCTCCTTTTAACCGATCGAATGCTGTTTTAAGTGTTGATCCCAATTCCAATGTATCCGACTCTAATAACTGAATCATATACCTTAAATGGGAGAATTCTTGATTAATAAAATCCAATAACTGATTATAACAATCTTTGTAAACTGACAATATAATGGCCTTGTTATGATAACCATCATTCACCATCGATTGTAATGTTATTCTTAATAGGTCAATATCCAGTTTTAAAACTGGAACAACTACAAAAATTTGTTGTTGATCCAAATGATAAGTTGGAGAAATAGTGGATGCTGAAGTGAGTCCAAAACTTATTTCAGAACCTGCTAAATCCGTAATAACATTTTGAATGGCAGGCTGCAATGAGGCAGAAAACCGCTCCTTGGCTTGATTCAAAGGCTTGATAGTTAATAGAAACTCTTTAGTATAAAATTGTTTATATCCATACAAATCCACCTCATAATCATATTGCTGAAACCTATCCGTCCACCTATTTAAAGCAGTGGCTGTAATTTCAAACCAAGCATCATAAATGGATTTTGAAGTATTTAATTCAGAAAAATGAAAATTCTTTGGGTAATTAAGAATTGGCGTTTGGTACTTCCCACTTGTTTGAGCATGCACTCCTAATTCTTCAAAGTTGGTGGTTAAAGATATTCTTGGAAATACAAAAAAGAGATTCTGATCAATTAGGTAATGAATAAAATGTTTCTTCCATGAATGAGGCCCCCAGGCTTTTACCTGCTCAGGAACCAGAGATTTTTCAAACTTGTCATTATTTAATTCATACCAACTCAGGAACCTACCCCATTGATTTTTATTAAACATTTGCCCCCATGATGAAGGCAATTGTACAAAGTAGTTATCAAACCCATCTTGTATTGGAATAAAAGGTTGATTTGAAAATTCAGAGACCTGGTAATTATACAAAGAAACACCGGCCACCAAATCATCATTCCGATAAAATGATGAAGCTTCTAAAGCATAACTATAATAATAAGGAGAAACGAGTAAATCATCCTCAAGAATGATTATTTCGCCAAATTCATTTACCCAATTGGTACAATAAAAAATATGATTTTTTAATCCCATATGATGAGATTGAATAATGACCTTCTTTTCTCCAAAATCCCAACGAAAATTATTTGCCATGTCAATCAAATAATTATTTCCCGGACCATCAATTGAAATGATAAGGGTAACATTTGTGGTTGGATATTTTGCTTGGGCAATTGAATCCAATAGCCTTTCCAGCGAAAATTGTCGGTTAAAGCATGGTATGATAATCGCTGGATTCAATTTTTATAAGAAATTAAGTTATCCCAAATTAAAGTATTATTTTTAAGCTAAATTAATTTTAATGCATATTAAACCGAGTTGGATAATAAAAAACAGAAAATAGCGGTTGTTGGACTTGGTAAATTAGGGGCTTGCTTGGCAGCTATTTTGGCTAGCCATCAATATATAGTTAATGGAGTTGATATCAATACCAAGATTGTTAATTCTATTAACCAGAGGATTGCTCCGGTTAAAGAAAATGGCCTACAGCAGCTGCTGCAGAAATGTGGAAAAAATCTAGTGGCTCATACCGACCTAAAGATGGCCGCCATTGAGGCTGAAATCATTTTTTTAGTTTTACCAACACCTAGTAAACCTGATGGTAAATTTTCATTAAGCTATATTAAAAAGGCCATCAAAAAAATTGGGGAAGGATTAAAATTCAACAAACATAAATTTCCGATCATAGTGCTCACCAGCACGGTTCTTCCGGGTAATAGCAGACAAATCATTATTCCACAATTAGAAAAATATGCCAACAAAAAATGTGGGGTCGGGTTTGGTTTTTGTTATAATCCAGAGTTTATCGCTTTAGGCAGTGTTATTAAGGACATGAAAAATCCTGATCTGGTTTTAATTGGTGAATATGATAAGGCATCAGGTGACAAGTTAAGTAAGATTTATGCAAACATTTTAGAAAATAAAGCCCCGATAGAAAGAATCAATCTCGAAAATGCTGAAATCATCAAACTTTCCATCAATACGTTTGTGACCACCAAAATATCCTATGCCAATATGTTAACAAGCATTTGTCATGAAACACCTGGTGCTAATATTGATGTGGTAAGCCAAACGTTGGGATTGGATTCTAGAATTGGAGAAAAATATTTAAAGGGAGGATCGCCTTATGGAGGGCCTTGTTTCCCAAGAGATAACAGGGCATTCGTAAAAATGGCGAAGGATAAAAATATTATTGCACATTTGGCCCAAGGAACCGATAAATTAAATCAAGATCATTTAGCATTTATAATAAAATTGATTCAGGACATCCCTTCCACTATTAAAAAAGTAGGATTGCTAGGGCTCTCCTATAAGCCAGAAACATCGGTAACAGAAGAATCCAGTGGAATTAATCTGGCAAAAAAACTGATTCAATTAAAATATGAGGTATCGTATTATGATCCCTTAGTAAAAGAGGTTGAACTCAAAAAACTGAGTTCTAAAAATCTTAAAAGTATTCTACAAACCAATGATGTGGTGATTGTTTTAAATAATGATAAAGCCTATCAAAAAATTCGACCTTCAGAAATTAAGGATAAGATTTATATCTTAGACTGCTGGAGGATTCTCAATAATAAGGAATGGAAAAAATATCCTCATCTCATTTCATTAGGAGTAGGAAAAATAATTTAGTATGAAAAAAGCAATTGTTTGCGGTGCCGGCGGATTTATTGGGAGTCAATTGGTTAAAAAACTGAAGACAAATGGTTATTGGGTGAAAGGAATTGACCTTGTTCTGCCTTCCTATGGGGTTAGTGCTGCAGATGAATTTATAATAGGTGATCTTCGCAGCGATCAATTTACTTCATCCGCTTTACGTGGCACATATGATGAATTATACCAATTAGCTGCCGATATGGGAGGAGCCGGTTATATTTTTACCGGAGAAAATGATGCAGATATTATGATCAACTCTTCTTTGGTAAACATTCATGTTTTAAATGCTATCAAGAAAAACCATATTGGAAAAATATTTTTTTCATCCTCTGCATGTATTTATCCTCAAGGATTACAACAAGAAGAAAAAGATCCAGGACTAAAAGAATCCACTGCCTACCCGGCTGATCCTGATAGTGAATATGGATGGGAAAAAATTTATGGAGAACGTTTATACCTTGCACATAAACATTGTTATCAATTGGATGTAAAAATTGCGAGATATCATAACGTATTCGGACCAGAAGGCATTTATGATGGGGGCAAGGAGAAAGCCATTTCTGCCATTTGTAGAAAAGTTGCGAAGGCGAAGAATGAAGATGTGATAGAAGTATGGGGCACCGGAAAACAAAAACGGTCCTTTTTATTTATTGATGAATGTATAGAAGGGACCATCAAGTTGATGGAATCTGAAGAAACGGGACCTTTTAATATTGGATCTGAAGAAATGGTAAGTATTGAAGATCTTACAAAATTGATTATCCAGATTTCGGGTAAAAACCTAACCATTAAATATATTGATGGTCCAACAGGGGTTAATGGCCGCAATTCTCAAAACGACCTGATATTTGAAAAGCTAGGTTGGAAGCCAAACCAGCCTTTGATAAATGGACTTACCATCACCTATGATTGGATCAATCAACAGGTTCATAAGTAATAAATTCCATATTTAAATTATATACTCCTGGAAATGTTGGTCTGCATAACCCCAATTCTCCTTATTTACAGTAATTAATTTTTTACTACGAATCATTTCTTCACCCAATTCTGTTACAGCATACCAATCGAGTGATGGCTTGTTTTCATAAAATCGAATTTTTTTCAAGGGATCCATGGTGTCCCAACCGTCTCCATGTTGAAGGTGATAGGTGCATGCTTCCTTTGGTAAAATTGTTTGGATAAGACCCATGGCCGTTGCCGACATTAAGGCAATGGTATCAATATGCAAAGAATACATTTCTAATTCCTGATACCCTTTGATTAGCATCCAGTCATCCCGATGCATCAGGGTAAAATCACCACAAGCATCTGCATCCAATGCCTTAATGATGTGATAAGGCTCTTTCAACAACTTCTTTGAACGCAAATAGGCATATTGTTGAATCGGCCACCAAATGGCATATTTAAACATTCTTTTATTATGCTCCTTAACCGGATCATATGGCAATTGAGGATCCATGCCCAATCTTTTTTTGATGTTATTTTCACAAAACTTCAACTGTTCGGCAACAGAATCCGATTCATTGATAGTTGAAGGAACATCACATCTGTTGGCTCTATAAAAAATATTTTTTTGAAGGGGATTCGATTTAATCCATTCAAAAATTTGAGAACTAAAAAGTAAATCAATATTGGTGCATAAAATAAAATCTGCTGAGGATCTTCTAATTCCAACATTCTTCGCAATCATTTGAAACAAAGGAATTGAATGGCTATTTCTTAATTGTTGATGTATTTCGGGAGGAACAATAACGTATTTAATTTTTAAATAATCGGAATGGCTTGGTTTGGGTAAGACTTCAAACAATAATGGTTTATCAGCGGGAGGGTTCCAATCCACGAATATTAATTCACATGTGAATTGATGTAACTTAGTTTGTGCTATTAAGCCCTTTAAAAAAACATTCATTCGTTTCATGGCATCCCCGCCATGATTGTCATTTCTTGACGTAACTACTATAGATAATAAGGGCTTCAAGCTATATTTTTAAATTGATTGATGAGGTTTTTAAGCTGTTCAATATAATTTGTTACAGAATAATTGCCTAATATTTTTTGTTGAAGTTGATGACCCATTTCTTTAGCCAAAGCTCGATCATGTAACAAAACTAACATTTTATCAGCCATTAAATCTATGTCCTTTTCGGCAACTAAGAAGCCATTTATACCGCTGTCAATAATGTCAGGAATACCTGCATGGATAGTGGAAATTACAGGCAATCCCGCAGCACCGGCTTCCATAATGGCTAATGGGGTACCTTCAGAATCGTTGTTTTCATCCACCAAAGAATGTTGAACGAAAGCAAAAGATTCAGCATATATATCGGCAATTTGGGCTGCAGATAATGCTCCTGTAAATTTAATTTTATCCTTTAATCCCAGATCTTCTGCTAATTTTTTACACTCTACCAACAAATCTCCATCGCCAATCATGGTTAATGTAGCCTTATTATCTTGTCGGGAAACTTTTGCAAAAGCCTGTATGGTAAATTGAGGTCCCTTTTTTGGAACAAATCGACCACATGCAACCAATTGTTTTTTGCTATCACCGTTATGACGTCTTTTAAAAATATCAATATCAATTCCATAAGGTATATAATGTAACTTTTCAAGTGGACAACCCAGTTGAGACAATTGATTCACCATATGTTTGGAAACCCCAATAATCGCTGCTGCACTTTTGAACATCTCTTTATACTGCTTCCCATAAGTAGATAAAACATCCTTCCTATAGGCATCATAACCATGAAAATGAACAATGAGAGGAATATTAAGGGCTTTGCAAATTTCCGCCATTTCAACTCCTGATGGACCATATTCGGCTAAGACTAAATCAACCTTTTGGTCAACCAATAGTTTTTTAATGGTTGCCTCGAGCTCCAAAGACCGCTTACCGAATAATGAAGCCAAACTTGATATCGGAGGAACTATGGGAACATCATCAACCATCCCGTGTAAACTATACCTGGTTGGTAAATAACCATCAAATAAATTTAAGGGATTTTCACTTAAATACTTTCTATGCGAATCAATAAAAGTTTCGGAGTACTTGGATTTATTCGTAGAAACTATGGCTATCCTCATTTGTCGATAAACTTACGGAAAATATTTTTTATTGCACTTCTAAAAAAAATAAGGTGCAAAATAAGTAATGGCACATAGTAATAATTTGAAATACATAGCTGAAGCAAAATGAGAAAAGGCAAATAATCCAAATAAAAATCATCTAAAAACCGACAGCTAAATCGGCGATAATTAACCAAAGTTACCTTATGATTATTTTTTTCTTCCTGAAAATATCTTCTTATAATAAATACTATATAGGCGGGAAATAGTAAATAAAAATCTTCAATCACAAATACAAAAAATCCGGTAAACAAAATGATTTCAATGGGTAAAAGGGATCGAACCAGGCGTTCAGCCAATGAAAGTCCATTTTGGGTTGCAAAGGTTTTTACACCCGCGTTTTTGTCATTAGAATGATCTTGAATTTGGTGTAACACGATTCCTCTTAATCCCACCAGAAGCAGCCAAACATTAATTACAATCAAAAAATATTTGATTTCGAGATAATTAGCATTTCCAACTAAATAAAAGGTTAAACTCGCCAAAGTGGATGGAATAACATAGGCATATAAAGCATCCGTTAATACACCCAAAATTCCTCTTTCTTTTAATCGAAAAGGAGGCAACGAATACATTAAAAAAAGGAGTACCTCCAACAATATTAATCCATAACTATAAATATTGGTAGGGAGCCAAACCCATGGTGCAAATGCGACCACTAGTAATATTATTAAAATTATAATTCGAAGAGCAGGTTTCAATTCTCCAATTTTATTGGACTTACCGGCTCTAAAATCAGATTTAATGTCCGCCCAATCGTTTATCAAATAACCTAGACCAGCTATTCCAAATAGGGTACAATAAGAAATTGACATAAAAAATAAGGCATCTATAGGCTTTGTTTGGGTAAATCCTACGAGCATATAGGGCCAACAAATAAGCAATGGAGCTTTGTATTTCCATGGATTACTGAACCGAAGCTTATTGATCATTTCAACTAGCATAATCGCTAAATTTGATGTGTCCCGCAAAAGTTTGAAAAAAAGTATCTGACGTTAGGTTGTTCAACCGATCTTGATTAAGAACCAATCGTATCAGAAGGCTAGTGTATTTGTCATACGAAACAGAAACCCGATATCTTTTCTCAATAATATAAAGATGTCTTAAAGGTATATTAGAAAATAAATTACACGTTTGGTAAAACTCATCAACTTTCGTAAATTTATCTTTTATCTTTCGTTTAAAAAAATTCATGATTTGTTACGTTAGCAATGCAAGTTGAAATAAGAAATAAATACTATAATTGGCAACCTGTTCCATCTTCAGTTATTAAAGATAAGCAAATGTCCGAAAATATTCATATTCGCGGATATGAGGTAATCAAAGGCCTTACGAATGAACAGGTTGATCAACTCAAAGAACTTTTTGACAAAGAGCATCAGTTGGAAATTAAAGATGGAGGTATGTTTTATAGCCTCTATTCCAAAGACTATGAATATAGAAAAAGGGTTCATGATGAAATTCACGAAATACTGTCACCTTTGTTAGAACAACTATTTACCAATTATAAAAACGTAATTAATTCATTTGTTGTAAAGGCACCAGGGCCCAAAAGTGAATTTTATGTCCATCAGGATACTACGGCAATGGATGAGTTTAAGGCTTCTCCATTAAGCTTATGGATACCCTTACATGATATAACTACTGATAATGGAGCCATGTGCTTGATTGAAAAAACCCATTGGTTCTTTTCGCCTTATCGGGGCGTATCATTTAATTTCCCATTTATCAAAATCAACAATACCATTAAAGATTATCTTCAACCCATTCCTTTAAAAAAGGGTGAGATTCTTGTTTTTGATCCACGGCTTATTCATAATTCTCTTGCCAATCAAACCCAGCAACATCGCATTGCCATTGTATGTGGAATATTTCCTAAAGAGGCAAGGTTTAACACTTGTTTTAAAGATCCCAACATCGAAAATGCTCCCATTGAAATTTACGAGCATGAGGATGATTATTTATTGAAGTACCCCAATTTCTTTTATAATTGTCATGAACGACCTGTAAGTGGGCATAAAACCAGAGAGGTGGCAGTTAACGAAAAAGAAATGGATTCAGAAACTTTTATTGAACTCTGTAAGGTAAATCATATCGAAAAGCAAGCATTTATTCAAAAATATTCCGAAGAAAAATGTCAGATGATTGCCGAACCGGACGGTATCAATAAATTCCCTGAGACCCACTCCGATAATGCACCTGCCGCCAAAAAGAGTTTCCTTGCGAAGCTATTCAGCAGGTAGCTTTAAGGTTTCCAGGATCAGTTGATTGAGGTAGCCGGCAAACTTTTTATGACCCTTATTGTTAAAATGATTGGCAATAGTTTTGCCATCATAATCCTTTTTATCCATCATAGTTGGATAAGTCCATGGAATCTCATTAAAACAATAATCATATGTAGATACAAGGTCCGTTTTTTTTCGGATGTCAACCGGAGATGGAATACCAACGATGAGCAATTGAATGGCGTTTTGTGTACAATAGTTTTCAATAAACTTTAAATGTTTATAGGTAAATGGTGGTTTTGGGGGAGGCTCATATAAGTTTTTTCTATTTCTAAAAGTCTTCATTTTATATTCAATGCCCAGGTATAATTTTGAAAACAAAATGGAGTTTCCCATAAATTTTAAGAAGCCATTTCGTTCTTTCCCGCGTAATGTGTACCAGCTCTGATAAAAGGCAATGGCCGAATTAAAATCCTTGAGCACATAGTTGGGTGGGGCGATCCTATAGGGTGGTTCTGAATTTAGCCAAGGGCCATGAATGGGTATATAACAAAGGGGTATAAAAGGCTTTGGGGTTCTATCGTAGGTTAATATGTCATTGCCAAAATAGAAGTGAATTACGATGAGATCAGGCTTTATTTCGGGTGCAAAATGTTCAACAATTAATTTGTATTGCACAGGATCTGCACCGGCTATGCCGTAGTTTAAAAATGCATATTGTTTTTTATTGCTTAAATAGCCTGCAAATGAATTTGCCATGCTATCACTGCAACAACCATCGAGATATGAATCACCTATGGCCATTACGATTTTTTTTCCAGTGGTTCTTCGAATATCATTAATTGTTGCTGAGTCATAGTCAAAAGTTCCAATAAATCCTTGTGAATTAATCTTTGAATCAGGTTTATAATGACCATCATCTACATAGTGTGATATACCAAATTGGTCACCAAATAAAATAGAATCGTTTACAATTTTTTTAGGCATATATGCCCAGTTAATAAGAATTTTGGGCTTATAACCAGCTATTCTAAGGCCTAATTCTGCCAATAAAAACAAGCCGATAAAAACAGCCAACCGAATGAGCCAAATTTTTATCCTGCTTTCCTTTTTCATTACTTTGATTCCTAATTAATTACTAAGATAAGGATTTATTGCTTTTATTCGCGGAGTTATTCTACATCACTTTAAGAGTAATTGACTTATCAAATTACTAGGTTCGGCTCAATTAAAGATTATGCCCTTCTAACAATTCATTTAAGAAGTTACAAACTACAACTTCATATATTCTGTATACCAAACCTCAAAATCCAACCATCTTTTACTAATAGGATCATTCTCGTTAGATAATATTTTACTCAAATTTCTTTTCTTATAAAACTTACGATCCCAAACCATTTTATTATTCAAACAACGTTGATATGCTTTGGCGTGTACATTTGGTATTTGTAATTTAGGTTCAACCCCTGTATTTAAAACAGGCAAAATAGAGTCAGCTCTTTTTGTAAGCGGCGAATTAGAGCCGATTTCCAAAAATTCCTGAGGTGCATTTTTCATTATTTCGTTGTAAAACCTGTAATCCCATAAAAACTCAATAGGAATCGACAACACTTGTTGAATTATGCGACTATCCCAAAATGGCGAATTCCCATGACTGACCAACTGGAAGGGTTGAAGCCAATGACCTCTTGTACCTCCGTATATGGTTGTAAAAAAGGGCTGTGTAAATTGACGCATACAAAACAAAAGTTCAGGTTCCAGGTTTTGCAAATAACTTTGCCAAGGGTCAATATTTACGGATTTTCTAAATCTACTTGAGAACAAAGACTTGTATCTGTCTTTAATTTCCTTTTCAACAAGATTGGGATGAATAGGGGCCGCTTTTAAGCCAAAGCCTCCAAAAAATTCTCCTCCATGCCACCCGCCATACACTTGATGAAACCTTAATATTCTCCAATTCGAAAAATAAGCAGTCCCAAATTCATTTTCATAGTATGAAATTTTTTCACTAACATGAGTAAGATTGAACTTCTTTGCAAGCAATTTAGCTCCCACCACATCTTGATCATCCTCTTCGGATAAATGAGATAAGTTACTTGTATAAAAGCGAACTCCGGCTCTTTGTTCTTGAGTTAAGCTGGCAAGTATCAAACGGGAATCAGCTCCAGCTGATAAAAGAGTCATTTGAATTTTTTGGGAATTGAATATTTGTTGATTTACATTTTTAAATAAAATCCACGTTTCGCGTGCTAATTCCTCAATACTCAGATTACTTTTTTCTAGTACCGGTTTCCAATAAGAAATATATAAGGTCTTTTGTGAATCTATTTGCACAGTGCAAGCAGGAGCAAGGTTTTGAATATTTTTTAAGAACGTTTTACCAGCTAAAGTGGTTCCCAGGGTAAAGTATTCGGCAACCCCAACCGCATCTATTAACTTCCCTTTTGGCATATGACTAAGTGGCTCATATTCATTGGAAAAAATGAAGTAGTCTTCATTCTCATAAATAAATAAAGGAGACATGCCAAATTTATCATGTGCTAAACGTAAAACATGCTGATGTGAATCATAGTGTATCAAAGAAAATGCTCCATCACTTTGAGACAAAAAGGATTCAAAATTGGAAAGGTGTTTTTCAGAAATTTGAATAAGTTGATCTATTACCAATGATTCCTGAACGTCAGCATGCTGAATCCAGCCAGCAAGAAATGATGCGCTGTTCGGCCCTTCCATTAAGGAGGTCCTGAATTTTTCTACTACATATAATTGAAATCCCGGGTACTGAATTAGATGAATCTGTCGCGTACCATTCTGATGGAAATCATTTATAACCTCTTGCACAGCATGGTCTTCAACATTTCCTTTCTTACTGAATATGCCCAAATAAAATGCCATAATACAATAGTAGCCAAATGAAGTATAAATTCCCAAATAACAGAACATTAAGTTTGATTCGTATCCAATAATTAAATAAATTTGAAGTATGCTATTTAAAGACCCGCAAAAACAGCAAGAATTAGAAAAGAATGGATATGTTGTTGTTCCTCTATTAAGCCGATCAGCCATTGAATCGCTTAATAAGTTTTACAACGAAATACATCCTGAAGGCTCTCCTCCTGATATTATAGATGGAATCCATATGAGCACTTGGTGCAAGAATTCAGCCTATAAAAATCAAGTTTCTGAATTTTTGAGTAACCTTTTTGCCGAACCAACTGAACAATACTTTACTAATTATAGAAGACTCAACAACGTTTTTATTGTTAAAAAAAGTGGTAAGGATACCACATTCAAGGTCCACCAGGATTGGAATGTAGTAGATGAGACCAAATTTGAAAGTGTAAATGTTTGGGTACCCCTGCATGATGTGGATGAAAACTCCGGAGCATTATGGGTATTAAAAGGAAGTCATAAAATCAATCGTAAAATTAGAGGTGCCGGTTATTTATTTCCCGATTATAGTCCGTTTTTTAATGAGTTAGAAAAAAAATCCATTTCGGTAAAGTTGAAGGCCGGAGAAGCCATCGTTTTTTACCACTCCATTATTCATGGATCACCCCCTAATTTGGCTGATACGGATAGAAAAGCGGCATGTTTTAGTGTAATACCACAAAATGCTCCTCTTTGCATTTATTTTCAACCTTCGGCTAATGATGATTTAGAACAATATGAGCCAACAGATGATTTTATTTATCAATATGATTATTTGAGAACCGAATCCACCCAAAGGCCACCAGCCGAGACACCAGTAAAAACCCTACCGTCCTATATTAATGAGAAAGTGAGTTTAAAGGAGCTGACAGAATTTTTGAATAAGTCGAAAGGGATTTTTTCTTTTTTACATAAATAGATATCATACATTTTTGATATCATTTATAAGCCGGCACAATAATTACAGATTACTAGGACCAATAATAAAACCTCTTTTTATCTAAAGAGATTCCCATAAATCCACCAAATGAAATTCTTGGATTTTTTCGCATAACCGTTTCAATTTTATGCCAAATATTACCTCCTTGAAAAATTATAATGTCACCCTTTCTCGGCCTAATTTTATCCTTAATAATATTGGGGTTGTCATTAACATACATTTTAGATCCGTCCGGCAGTATGATTTCATTACCTTCTGAAGGATTTACCATTTAAGTCCACTCCAAATTCCTGTTCAAATGTATCATGAAAGATTAAGTTGCTTTCAAAATAAGCTTTAATCAGGGGGCAGCCCTCTGTTCACCAGAGTTTTCTTTAATTCCCCTCGAAAATTCTGCTAAAACAGCCGAATAAGTGAGACCTACAGATGTATGGGCTGGATTGTAATTAATTACCTTGCTAATATTGGACATGATTGCATCGACCTCTGCTTCTGTTAAAACTGTTTCACCAAATAACCATCAGATACATTGGTTTACCAATTATATAATTCGTCCTTTTTTCCCACCAATTCCTTTAGCAATAGCTTTAAAATTATATGGTTCAGTTGTAAATTCTTGTCGATATTCATTATCCTTAGGTATTTGGTTAAATCCAAATATTCCTTTTAATATTTTACTTAACTTTTATAATATTAAATAAATCTACCGATTAATTTTTTAATCTTTTGATTTCCCATTCCAATCTCGGTGAGACAACAGTACTCATTTGATTAAAATAACCTTCATTACCAGTTTCTTGGGAAGAAGGGAGAATTTTAAAAGAAGTCATATTATCCATTTGATCAACCAGTTCAAAAGACTTACTTATAATAAGTGAAAGATGATAAATACCTCTGGGAAGAAAATTGGCAGGGATCACACAACCCACCAAATACCTACCGGGCTGCGTGATTTTATCAAAGTCATAATTACTTCGTAGTGCAAATGAATCAAGAAAAATCCTAATACCATCCAAATTTGAAAGATAGATTGCCAGCTCTAACGTACCGACTTCGGAAATTTTTTCAAAATCGAAAACTATTTCTATGGCTTCATCAACAAATAAAGGCCAAGAAGACTTTTCTCCAAGTGAAGAAATAGTTACTCCTTTCAAAAAAATAAAATCCAGAATGTTGCGATCAATTATTACCCTATCCTGCATTAAGTGTTCCCCTGCCAAATTTGATCCCCTTTGAGAAAATCCTTCGATATATTGTTCTATAACTACTATTGGTGGTCCTTCCATTCGTAGCAATCCATTATCAATCCAAATTGCCTTTGTGCAAAGCTCCAAAACCTGCGACATATTATGACTTACTAATACAATAGTTAATCCACTATTGGCCATAAATCGAAGCCTTGACATACATTTTTCCTTAAATTCATTATCCCCAACAGCAACTACCTCGTCTAATAAAAGGATTTGTGTATTGATGTGAACAGCAATCGAAAATGCCAATCTCAAATACATTCCGTTTGAGTAATTTCTTACCGGCTCATGAATAAAACTTTCTATACCGCTAAAATGAATAATATCATTTATTTTTTCGTTCACCTCAATTTTAGACATTCCAAAAAGCGAGGCATTTAAAAAAATATTATCATACCCCGAAAGATCGGGATGAAATCCAGTTCCAATATCTAAAATCGAAACAACCACCCCATCAAACTTAACAGAACCTGAGCTTGGAGCGATTACATCACTTAAAATTTTTAACAAGGTACTTTTGCCGGCTCCATTTTTACCAACAATACCCAATATCTCACCACGCCTTAACTCAAAAGAAACATCCTTTAAAGCCCAAAATGGTTCTTTTGAACCATTTAAAGAATATTTCTTTGAAATATTCTTTACTACTAATACCGGGTTTTGGTTGTCCATTCTCTACTTATAAATCACTTTCTTTCCATTTCTCCACCTGCATTAAATATAAATTCTGTAAGAAATATCTACTGTTCCCCGAAAAGATATCCATTGCTGGTTTAATAAGTTTCAATTCAAAAAAGTCAACCGGAAAAACATAATCTCTTAGATTCTCAATTTTATTAATGCCGGTTAACTCCTGAAATTCGTTCGATATTGTTAGGTTTTCAAATTCCTCCAAAGGAATATCAATCGTTTTTAAGGATGATAAAATATACCCTTTTTTCCGAACATGGTCGAGAATTGTATTCAAATCAGCAACATTGTACCTGTACGCATTATTGATATTGTTGATCTCCACTTCAATGCCCTTTTCCATTCCCTTGTGCAATGCCTTCTTCCTAAACAAGTCCTTAATATAAATTACGCCTCCTGGTTTTAAAACGTTCCAGGTGGAATCCAATACCTGAATATGGTTGGTTGCGTGCCCAAAAGATTCTAAAAAATAGATGGCATCAAAATGATTTTCAGGAAAATACTTTTCCAGGGTATGAAAATCTCCCTCTTGTACATTAATTAACATTGAGGCATTACTATCTTTGATATTATCCTTCGCCTTCTGCACCTGCACAGATGAAATGGTAAGTGCTTCTACTTGAACACCCACCTTTTCGGCAAAGTGAATTGCAGGCCCACAAACACCACAACCCGCATCCAACACAACCATACCCTTATCCAAACCAATAGCCTGTATTTGGTAATCGAGCAGAACAGAAACATCCGTTGTTCGAAATGCCTGAATTACCTTACCATAAACCTTTAAGAAATTATCGGTTTGTTCATTATAAAATCTACCCACATCGCTTTGGTAGGATTTTACTGTATTGGATTTCGAAGATTCTTTTTTTAGCTTATAATAATACGCGATTATGCTAAACAATAGCAATAGATTAACCGTAATTGACAATATTAAAAAAGCCCTCATTTTTTATTTTCTATCAAATTCAATGGAGATATTTTTAAAAAACATACTAAATAATCATTTTTATTTCTCTGTTAAGTTATAATTAATTTTGCAACCTATAGGTTCCGTTTCTTTAATATCTGGCCTCCTATTATTCAAAACTGCTATTATCGCATTTTCCAAATACTTTTCTGTTACAACATTCCTGTGCTTGCCTAAAGAATAATAATAATTATCAAACGCACCACTATAGACAACATTTTTAGCAGAATCTGTCAAAATGAATTGCGGTGTAGCTTTGACACTAAAATTCCTTGCCATCATCAAATCGGTATCATATATTACAGGAAGGTCAAAGTCATAATCTTCCAGAGTTTTTTTTAAATACAATGTATCCGGAAAAGGATCAGAATAAACTGCTGTAACCGTTAATCCTTTAACTGCATATTCTTTACTCAATTCGCTGACCTTTTGAAAACTTGCTTTACAAGCGGGGCAATCAGGGATGAAAAAAAAATAACAACTCATCGCCTGAGCTTTCAAAGTATCTATGCTCCCACCTTTTGATACTTCCTTTGTCCTGTTACAAGAACTGAAAGAAATATTCAAAATTATTAATACCAAAATCCAGATTCTCATGATGTATTATTTCCGCAAAATTTCTGTAGGCTCAACCTGTTCATCACCCTTCCTATAAGCCGTAAACATTAAACTTAGCACCATCATTTCCTGATTGGAATAAGTGTCGTATTTTACATCTTGAACCGGATTATTGGGTTGTACTGGATTATTTGCCGTATTATCGTAAACAGCGTTCATATAAATTGTAGACCCCCCAGGAATTACCGTTAATTTCCTTAACAGATAACTCCCCTGCCATAAATAATCCCAATCATTTATCTTTAGAATATTAATTTTTTTCAATTCCTTAGTGATCGCAAAAATTTCTATTTTTTTGGCCAAAAAATGCAAATGAGGAACACATCCAATCAATGAAATTGTAGAATCCGTATAAAAAGAAATTGTTTCCACCTTGATGGTATTTGCTGGAAAAAAAATCTCCAGATTGTTTAAAATTTCCCATTTAATTTCACGTTCTGGCCTTTTACTAAAAAAAACCTGCAAGCTTGTACGTTCTCTTTGCCCTTTGTTGCCTTCATCTCCGTAATGTGTTTGCAACAGCAGCTTAGATCCCTTTGGATAACGAAAGGCAAAGCCTTTGGTTAGTTGAGTTGGTACCATTCCTCTTGACCATGGTTCAATAGGTATTAACTTATTAACTATTTCATCTTTCATACAATTCCAACACCCAGGTAATGAATTCAAAATCCCAAGTGTATCCATATATACCATTATATGATGAATTGTACTTGGGTTCGATGAGTGAAATCTTATGGAATTAACAAATGTGTCAATCGGCAAATCAAGATCAACTACAAAACATTGGTAAGAGTCATCGTTTGAGTTTATAGTGTGCTCTTCAGTATAATAAGTTCGGCTGCCTCTTAAATTTTTTGTGGGCAAGAATTGTTGAATCCTGCTATCCTTCGAAAATTTGGGTGGCAAGGCACCCTGATCAATCCATTTCACAATAACCCATCTTAATGAATCATTAATCCTTGGAGCATTCATTAGTTCCGAATATGTGTCATCCGCCATCCAAGGTGGCATAACTCTCTCCATAAGAACATCTTTAATAACCGCAGATCTCTTAAGTATAGCCTCATAAGAATTTAAAACAAAAGGACCATTCCCATTTTCACTATGACATGGTGTGCAATTATCAACGAATAGTGGGAAAACGTCAGAAAAATCCACAGGGCCATTTTCCCAGTTAGTATCAATTAATTTTCCTCGAGGATCAGCTAATCCATGATAATATTCCAATAATAATGCATTCTTGGCACTATCATTGTTAAATGTTGAAAAATCCCGAGTATTCTGTATATCCACATCTTTCTTAGATCCCAAATTACATGAGTACATTGCATAAAACACAATAAGCAAAGCGTAAAATCTAAAATAGATCCTAGTTATTTGAATCCTAGTACTTTCTTGAACCATTGTATTTTATTAGGTTGGCCATTTGTCAAAAATATAGAATTATACTGTTGGATGGTCAGATACTCTAATCTATCTTCCACCTTCGCAATCATTTCAAGTCCCTCCGGACCATTATTTGGATCCTTATCTAAAAAGAAATCTTCAGTTACCTTATAGGAGTTGATCTCCCCATCTTGACCATAATAAAGTTGCATGTTTTGGTTTTGGGGTATTATTCCACAAACAATTCCCAATCTCATTTTGTTGGTGTTGTTATTGGGAGATGCATGCACAAGGGCATGATCATACAAAAGGGCTTCGCCGGCCTTCATTGGCAAAGCTTCCAGGCTAGTCCAAACATGGGGTTCAATGTTTTTAAATAATGATGGAATTCCAGGACCACGATGGGTAAATATTTTATTGTGACTTCCTGGTAAAACATAAACGGCACCATTCTCTACGGTTACATCAATCAATGGTATCCATAGATTGTAAGAACGGGTTATTCTTTCATCTACAATATTCCAATCTTGATGTGGAGGCAGAAGTCCTTTGCCATTAGAGGGTTTTACAACAAAGGCACCACCTAGTAAATCATATCCACAAAAAAATTGTTCCATTCTTTCGGCAACAGTTTTTTTAATGAAATTACTGGTCTCCCTCCTAAATGAATGATCAGGGGAATGAGTAGAAGAATAAAAATGATTGGGTTCCTCTTTTTGAACGTTCGTATAATAGGAGATGAGTTTTTCAAGATCATCCTTATTCAAAAATGGAAAAATAGTATAACCTCTCACGGCCAATTCTTCCGCAGCATTAACATCTTTCGATATTTTACTTGCTTCAAATACTATCCTCTGATCCATCCCATTATTTTTTTAGTGAGGCCTTGTTTAGGTATCAATTCCACGGATTTTGATTCAACGCCGCTTTTAATTAACTCTTCGTTAGAAATACGAGGTAATTGAAATGGAACCACTCCCAAACTTCTTCCGATGGTAGGTCGTTGAAAAATAGATTGATGAAAATTCTCAAATTTGATTAAAAAATCGTCTTCTTGAGCAAACAACTCTATTTTATCGGGAGCTTCCTTGTCCCAATAATGGAATACCATAGGTGCCTCTTTTGATTTAATACCGGTGGTAATGGCGATTCGCATTTCATCGGTTCTATTTGGTTTAGAATAATGAATAATGGCCTGATTCAAAACAATGGCTTCACCTGCTTTTGCAACAATCGGCATCAGCAATTTTTTTAATGACTCCTGATGTCCTTCATAATAAAAGGGTAAGGTGGGAGCTCTTAGAGATTGATGCCATGCATGACTTCCTTTTATCACTTCAATGGTTCCATTCATCTCATCAGTGTCTTGTAAAGGAGTCCAGATATTTACAGCCACATACTTTTTTTCATCTACGATGGTCCAATCCTGATGCATGGGCATCTCGCTTCTAGGCCCGTTTCCTTTAGAAAGAAATGCAGATCCAAACCAAGTATAATGATTAAATATTTTTTCCAAATTAGGTACAATGACTTGTCCAATTGCATCACTCATCCTCTTTTTAGCTGGAAAGTCATTTTCATAACTGGAAGAATAGAAATCCTGTGAAGGATTCGGATAAAATTGTGCAAATAATGACCTAAGAGAATTAATATCCTCCTCCGAAATCAATGAAATCTTCACAAAACCATCTTCATCAAAACGTTTTTGTAAGAGTGGATCATTAAAAATTGGAAGTATTTTTTCTACTATCATGATCCTTTCTTATTTAAAAACAACCTTTCCCAAAAACCTTTTTTTACGCCTTTTTCTTCAACAGGCTGTTTTGGAACATAATTATATTCTTTGATCAAAAGTTCTGTATCAATCTTCGGGAAATCATAAGGTACATAACCTAAGGATTTTCCAATTGAAGGCCGACTAAAAATATCATTCCCGAAATTCTGAAAATTCACCATAAAATCCTCGTCCTGATCGAACATTTCTATTTCTCCCCGTCGTTGTTTATCCCAATAGCAAATTTTTATGGTTGCTTCCTTATGAGTTACAAAGGTATTTACAACTGGCCTCACTTCTTGGGATAGATTTGGAGGTGAATAATGAATTATGCTTTGATCGAAGACAATCGCCTGCCCAGCCTTTAAATAGCATGGCTGCATCAATGATTTTACCTCATTTACCATACCATCATAAATATCAGGTAAAGAAGAGCCACGATATGTTCTAAAAAGTCGATGACTCCTTGGTAAAACTTCTATCGCTCCATTTTTTGAATCCAAATCAACTAAAGGAATCCAAATATTCGTGCCAGTATATTTCGTTTCATCCACCAATGTCATATCCTGATGAAGAATCAATTCGCTTTTTTCACCTGGTGCCTTGGCAATATAACTCCCACAATAGACCTTATAATCGGTAAAGAAATGTTCCAATCCGCGTCTCATCGTTAATTGGATCTCATCATCTACCTTTTTCCTGTAATCCGTATCTATTGCAAAAGTACTGGTATAAAATCCTGTAACCCCTTGTGGATGTAAATCATCAAAAAGTTGTTTAAGGTATTTTACTTCATCCATGTTTAAAAAGTCCAGTATAACATACCCTTCTGTATTGAACATATTTTGAAGTTCAGGGTTGCTAAATATTCGTGCTTTGTTGTCGAAATTAATCATGTTCTTACTTCTTCGTTAATCGATGTTTAATTTCAGCAATGATATTTGTTGGGGTATAGATTTGAAAAAACCCTCTTTTAGAAGTCTCGTTGGTAATTAAAGGCTCTTCATTCAAACTGACATTTTGCTTGGGTTTCCCGTCCATATTATAATGATACATTCCCGCCAATTCTTCCATCAATTCATTATTAAACTTTACGCCCGGGGTAGTACATATTAGTTGAGTAATCTCTTCTTTTGAAAACTCCTGTGCAATTTTTTTAAACGATTCGATTGCCTTCAGTTCATTCGGTTTAGTATTTGCATTATAATATTCCGACATTCTAGAATTATTATACAAGGGGAAAAATGCCGGTTCTACTTCGTACACTTCAATCCTTTCTTCATTACCAGGTAATTGATAATAATGTCTTAAACGAGCTTCCTTTTGCGTAATTCCAATTCCTGCAGCTATTCTTGATTTTCCAGAAATATTTGGAGGAGATGCATGAATGGTTTTATTATTAAAAATCAAAGCCTCACCAGCCTTCATGTCTATAACTTCTACATAAGGAAACAAATTAAATACATGATCTGATAATAATGACTTAGCTTGTGGAGAAGGAGAGGCCCTTGGGAAATTAAACAATTTATGACTCCCCCTAATAATACCCAAAGCCCCATTGTTTTTATTTACGTCCATTAATGGAATCCAAACGGTGCCTGAGCAAAACTCCGTTTCGTCAACAAAACTCCAATCCTGATGTGGAGGTACGATATTTTCAAGCCCAGCCTCCTTTATTACGTAACTAGCAGTAAATGCCTGATAGTTCAACAAAAATGGACTTAACTTGGGTATAATGGTATCAAATAAAATTTTAAAAACACCATTTCTATAATCTGCACTTTTATTTTCCAGACTAATATGAAAACCATAATCTTTCACATGGTCATGGTTTAAAGATAAATAATACTTCTTTAAAGTATTCACTTCATCATCATTCAATAAGGATAGCATAACAAATCCATCCCGATCAAATTTCTCCTGAATCGTTGAATCGCTGAACAAAGGTTGAGGTGTGAATTCGAGTGATCTTTGATGATTAATTTCATCCATTCGTTGAATAAATTCATCGGATTTTATTCGGTCACTTTTTTGCTGAATCACCTCTAGAAGTTCTGCTTCCAAAGGTGCTTCTCCCTCATTAGAAAACGTAATAAAGAAGTCATCTTTAACCCTAAATTTTTGAAAAGTGTCCTTTTCCTTTTGATGATAAAAAATGAGATCAGCATCCTTGTGAACTAATCCAAAAGCCACCGCAATACGGGGCTTATCCGATTCATTTTTATTGGATCCATGAATGATCGATTGATCAAATATAAAGGCCTCTCCCGCCTTCATATACAAGGTATGGGCAAGTTTATCTAGGGTGTCCTGAATATCCTTTAGATGATCAAAATTGCCTGGTCCTCTTTTGTATCTGGAAAATTCATGGCTTGAAGGAACCACCTTAATTGCTCCATTCGTTTCATTCGTTTCATTCAAACTAACCCAAACCGTTATACTTCGAAATTGATCCTCATCCACTACCGTCCAATCCTGATGAAAAGGCATGTGGCCTCCCTGGCCTTGATTCTTAACTAAAAACTGAGCCCCAAGCGTCTTATAGTCAGAAAAATGTTGTTGTATAATGGGATCCAGAATTGAAATCAGACTATCATTAAGCCGTTTTTTTTTCTCTATATCCTTAACAAAAGTGCTTGAATAAAAATTTTCAGACCCCTCTGGAAAACTTTGATGATAAAGGTTATTCAACTTTACCACCGTTAATTCATCTAAAAGCTTTTTACGTAAAAAGCCATATTGCGTAAACCTTTCTGCATCCGAATGATATTTAAAAACATTATTCATCATAATCCTTTCAATAAACCCATGGCCTTGTTTAATAATCCTGGAGTTTGATCAAATCTTTTTCCCTTTAACCCTTTTAAAAATTCTTCATAGGTAAATGGATGATCTTTAAATTTGAGCACCTTCAATTCTCGTTTCCCATGAGGTTGTAACCACGGATGAAACTCCATATAAAAACTCTGATCCGTTTCGAAAACATGCACTTTGTTTTTGTCTACTGTTCTGTCCAAATGATAATGAACCGGATGAGTGCATTTCGGGATTAGAATTAATTGAATGGTTAACCGTAATCCTGAGGTTTGGTTAATATTGCTATAATGAACAATGCTGTCATCTAAGATAACTCCCGTCCCGGCCTTCACATTCATCGGTGTCAGGTGCTTATTAATAATCTCTTGTTTAATCCCTTCTAATTCCCATGGGATAAGTGGCCCCCGCAGTCTGCCAAATTTCTTATGACTTCCATCCACCATTTGTAAGGTGCCATTCTCTTCATTACTATCTACCAATGGGACCCAAATTGAAACTGATGTAAATTTATCCTCTTCTACGAATGCCCAATTTTGATGCAATGGAACTTCCCCTCCTCCCTCTTTCTTGCGGATATAATTGGCAATGATGGGTGTATAGTCGTTTAAATATTCATCAACTCGTTTTTGAAAGGCCTTGGTGATTATGTTAAATACCTTTTTCTTATACTCTGGATTTCGATCAATAAATGTAAAATCGTAGGTGATTTCACTTTCTGTTTTAAAATCGGTATCGTTACTCGTTTTGGATCCACCGCTTTCCGGTAAAGTTTCAAAAAACATCTGTTTCAAATATTCGACCTCCGATGCATCCAAGAAGGGAACCTGAACGTAACCTTTCCTGTCAAACTCTTCCTGTAAGGATTTATAACGCAAAACAACGTTGGGCATAAAATTTAAGGTGTTAAAGTCTTTCCACTATTTGTTTTTCAAATTTAACGAAAAAAACCAAGGAAATGAATAGCAACAATAAGGTGGCCGCAAAAACTAAAATTGCCCCTATTGAAATCCCGGCTCCTTCAAATAACGCTCCTCGAAGTCCTTCTACAGCCGTGGCAAGAGGATTTATGTATTTAATATATATCTGAAACCGAGTCGGAATAATTGAAACGGGATAGAATACTGGAGTTAGCCAAATTCCAAAGTTCATGATAAACGGTAAAATGTGCAGGACGTCGCGAAAACGAACAATCATTATACTCAATAAAATGGCCACACTTAAAGAAAAAAGCACCGCCTCTAAAATAAAAAATAAGGCTATTAAAATATTTAATCCCAATGGGGTTTGATTAATTAAAATCATCACTATTAAAACCAAAAAGAGCATCACGCTTTCAATTAATACTGGAAATGACTTTGCAACAATAATAATCAATCGAGGAAAAGATACTTTGGAGATTAATTCCGTAGATTCTAACAACGCAACGCTACCCTTAGAAACAATGCCGGTGAAAATATACCATATAACCAATCCGCTAAAAACAAACTGAATGTATGGAATATTTTTCGTGTCAATTTTAATCAAATAATTAAAGAATATAGAATAAATAACCACGGCAACTAGCGGCTGAATGATCATCCAGCCAACACCTAAAACAGCCCTAGAATATTTTACCTTCAGCTCTCTGTTAGCGAGTGACCTTAATAAAAAGCCGTATGCCTTCAACCTTTTTATATAGGCGACCAAAGTATAAGGCCTATTGTTAATTTCCTTTTGGCTCATACGCTTTAATACGCTTGGGTTTACGTTGTATTATCCAATTACCAATTAATACCGGTGGGTATTTTATATAATAATTAACTAATCGATAGTTAGATTTATTCAGATCAAAAGCAATAGGGGTCGGAATTTTAAAAAATTGAGAATATACCTTACTAAAAATCGGTATGTCCATAAAGAAAAATATTGACCAAGGAAATCTTAATAACTGAAGCCAAAAAACATATGCTCTTTCAGAAGTATTCAATAGTTTCCGTTCTCGTTTTACCAAGGATCTGCATTCTCCCAGATATTCGTTCCCAAATGTTTTAGATACCTGATTCTCATTTCTATGACGAAACCCGGCCAGGTTACTCAAAACCGTATAAAGCTTTTCCCGACGGAAAAATCTTGTCCATAATTCCATGTCCCCGGCATACTTGATGTTATGGTCCATTTTGCTTCCAGCCATCTCCCAAACATGCCTTCTCCAAAAGCTAGATTCCTGCTGTATATATTGAAAATCATTTGTTAAATACCTATACTTTGACCAGCGGGCCCAAGGTAAAGCAATTCGATTGATGGAAGAACCCTTTTCATTAAACTCGCCAGGAATTCCCATCAACCAATTTACCTGCGGTAATTGGGTAAAAACATCCGCTACCGTTTGAAATGAATTGGGCAAATATTTATCATCCGAATTAATCCAAGCCATAATATCGCCGGTACACATATTGAGCCCCTTTTCAACGGCATAGTATTGCCCTTTATCCTTTGCACTTTCCCAATAACTTAGTTGACCCTCATATTTCTTGATAATCTCAACACTGTTATCCGTACTTCCACCATCAATGATGATATATTCTAAATTTGGGTAATTTTGACTTAAAACCGATTGAATGGTTTCTTCCAAATATTTTCCCTGATTATAACTAATGGTAACAATGGATATTTTAGGTAAACTTTCCAATAGCATATTTTAATGGCAATAAATATACTAATCCTGAACCAATTAACCGGATTTAATACCCGTTGAAAAGAAAAATAGCACATATCATCAATCCCTTTATTGCTTCGGAAGGTTCAGACCTAGCGTATGCCCAACCAATTACCTTCCAAACCATGCTCCTTGCCAAAAACAAGGCCGAAACCATCATGGATATTGAGCTATTGGCAGCAGCATTTCCGGAAGATGAAAAAATCATTCCATCATATTTTAAAAAAACCAGTTTCTTGGAAAAGAGTGTTTTGGGTTTTAATGATTTTCAGAAAAAAATAAAATTACCGTGCATTGCCGAAATTTTACAAAAAGCATTTGAGGAGAGTGAAGCCGACTATATTATTTATTCGAATGCTGATATTGGTTTGTATCCTGACTTTTATTTAACCGTAAATACTTTAATTGATGAAGATTTTGATGCCGTTATTATCAATAGAAAACGGCTTAAACCTAAATATACCAAGGTGGAGGAGATTGATCGTATTTTATTGCAGGAAGGTAAATCACATCCCGGTTTTGATTGTTTTGTATTCCATAGGAGTATTTATCCCAAATTAGTTCTTGAGAATATTTGCATTGGAGTTCCATTTATAGAAATTACTTTATCCCAAAATCTATTTCACCTGTCTAATAAATTTAAATTAATCGAATCTGCACGAAATACGTTTCATATAGGTATGGAGATCTTTAAAAATAGAGCTCCCAAAGAATATGTAAAATTTAACCGAATTGAATTTAGAAGGGCAATATGCAAACTCGATCCTTTCCTAAAAAGCAAAAACCTGCCATATAGCCATTTAATATTACCATTAAGAATAATCAAGTGGGGCCTACATCCCTGTATCCCAATAAAACTAGCCTTAGGTTTGGAAATCAAACGTTGGTTCGGTAGGAAAAATTAAAATAAATGTCCGTTGGTATTTCTCATTATATTATACAAGTGAGGCCGGCACTTCAATCAACTGAAACTTGATATCATCAAAATGAAGATATTTTAGTATCCACTTATCATGACTATCCACATAAACATTCACCGAAGCATTTTTAGCAAATAATTGATTGATTCTGGAAATAGAAGATTGAGGGGAAAAAAAACTAGACTTTTTACAATTATATAAATCAAATTCATCATTTACGGTCGAATAATATTGATATCCTAATTGTCTGTTAAAATTGATGGCATTGATGTTTTTTTTGGATATTTTGGCGAATAACTCATTCAATATAAAACATTTAAAAGCTGTTTTCATTAAAACTAAAATAGAAAACATAGGAGAAATACCTCCAATAAAATTTTTATTCCCAACAAAAATTCCCGCTTCAGCTGTACCTTTTTCCCAATTAATTTCCTTCAAATTAATTAACCCAATCGGTTCCTTGTCAACCAGAATTTTAAAATATAGATTACATTCTTTGTTTAGATTATTAAACCAATATTGCTGATCCTCTTCCGAAATAATTTTCCTGAATTCCATGAACTCCGCAACATGTTGCTCATTTCTCCAACCTCGTACCATCTCCAAATCAGATTTAGAGATCAATTGAAGTTGTAGGTTTTCGCATTCAATTATAATCATCTCATCTTCTTAATGGAGTAATTGGGTCTTTTAATCCTTGAGTTATAAATTCTATTTACAAAAACAGCAAGTACTCCTATTCCCAGCATAATTATGCTGGTGCCCACAAAAAGAGATACAATCATAGAAGAATATCCAACCATGGTTCCAACAGTAACTTTTTGAATAAAATAGTATGCCGCAAAAACAAAGCTTGTAATGGCTGTTAAAAAAGAAAAATAGATAATTACTTTTAATGGAAAGCTAGTATAATAAAACACCAACTTTAATCCAATGTTAATGAGTTTTCCAAAAGTATATCCTGATTCAACATCTTTGCGTTTTTGATATTCTACATTCACATAATCAATATCACTAGTATACCAGGAAATAATTTGATTTATAAATAGATGATCTTGGTTATGATGGTTTATTTTATCTACAACACTCCTTCTCATTAAACGGAAAGAAGACCCAATGCTAGCTCCATTTTCAACTCGATTTAAAAAGAAAAATAAAAATCTTCTCCCTATACTTCGAATTGATTTCTGAGGTGCCTTTTCGAAAATTCCGTAAACCACATCCGATTGATTTTCGTCAGCCTTCTGAATGAGCAAAGTAATATCCTTTGGATGAAACTCCATATCATCATCAATTGTTATTACAATTTCTCCATTGGCATGATCAATTCCACACAAGGTTGAACTATTTTGTCCGAAGTTTTTAGAAAGACGAATAATTTTAACTTTATCAGGATGATGTTTCTTTAGGTCCTCCAGCTTTTCCCAAGATTCAATATTACCATGATCATCCACAAAAATAACTTCTAAGTGATATTTCGTTGGATCAATAGAAAGGCAAATTTCGGCAAAGAGCTCTTCCAGTGTTGCCGAACTATTATAAACGGGCACCACAACTGAAACCAATATTTTTTGTTCACTAGAGTTCATCTATTTCCAAGCATTTCACATGGTCAAAATTAATTAAGGCAGATCCCCAAGAAAGCCCAACACCAAATCCCGCTAATAATACTTGGGCATTTACATTTTGTAACTTTTGGGCATTTGCTGCTATACTCACCGGTATGGTAGCGCAACTGGTATTACCATAATCTTTTAATGAATACAATGTTTGATTTAAATCCATTCCGACCTTTTTTCTAATGGTCTCATTTAACAATAAATTCGCCTGATGCATTACAAAATAATCAATATTGCCAATATTACAATTTTGGGATTCAAGCAATGAGGAAATATTAGTTGCCACTTCCTTTAATCCAAAATTGAAAATGTCCTGACCATTCATAAACAAAAAAGGTGAATCGGCTTGATTGGTGGATCTAGCACCACCTTTCCTTATAATGATTTTATCATAACCTCTTCCATCAGATTGAAGATTAAAATGCATCGGTTCGGCCGTTTGGTCCCATTCTAAGGTAGTGCAGGAACCGGCATCCGAAAAAACCGGAATCAAGCTTTTATCGTCTTTGGCAATCGTTTTTGTTAAAGTATCACCTACCAATAAAATCCCCTTCTTGATCTTACCGCTGCTCATCAAAGCGGCTATGATCGAGAGTCCATAAACATAACCCGAGCAACCCTGATTAACATCAATTGCCATGCAGCTTTTTGATAAACCTAACTCATGCTGAATAAACATACTTGACCCTGGAATAGAATAGTCGGATGTTTGACTAACAAAAACCAATATTTCAATTTCCTCTGGACTCCAACCCAAACTTCCCATCATTCTTCTGGTGGCATGAATGCATAAATCAGCTGCTGTTTCATGTTCACCAGCAATTCTTCTTTTTTCAATACCGGTAGTGTTTACAAGGGTTTTCTTTTCCTGGTCAGTTAGGTAATTTAAATCAAAATTGCTAACTATTTTAGAGGGAACCGTAACAGAAATACCCCTTAATTTAATATGTTGAGTGCTGAACAAAGCCATTATTGACTGACTTTATTTTGGGTTATTTGATATAATTCGAGTAGCGTTTGTGAATTTCTAAAATCTTCATCGGTAAAACTAACCCCCCATTCATCATGTATTGCCACTGTTACAATTAGTGCTTGTAAAGACGACCAACCAGGTATTTGTTTAAATGCTGAGTTCATTGAAATAGATTTTCTGACGGCTTCTTCAAATTGCAGCTGCACTATTTCCAGAAATCTTTGTTTATCAACCATTATGGTAAAATATAAATTAAAGATAATTAATTTAAGGTCAATCTCATATGTTGTCAATACTGATGCCTGATCTGCATTAATTCTTAATCAACTTCAATAACCCGTCAGCCAATCGAATGGTATAAACACCTTTTGACAAAGAGGTAAAATCAACGGAAAAATAATTACCCTTCTCTACAGAAACAACTGTTGATAAAACCACCCTTCCATACATGTCAATTACCTCCAAAGGGCTGTTCTCAAGTGATTTATCGAGCCGAATCATTGCATAATTCTCCACCGGATTAGGAAATAATTCTATGCGCAAATCGCTTAGCATATTTTCGTTGCCAACATCGTGATTAACATTCCAACCTATATCTTCCAAAATAGCAATGGTTAATGGGCCTGGAGTATGATGTTCCTCTGAGGTCCCAACATATGGCGTCATCAAAGTATTCGGATTACTGGCAGAAAAGGTTGATTCATTTAAATGTTGCATACTTGAGCCCGATTCGTATGTGGTTGGAGCAAACAATCTAACAGGATTTCCACTATTTAAAACGACAGAAAGCGGTCCAGCAAAATATACCGCATTACTTTTAAACAGATCTCCTAAAATATTTGATGAATTAGGAAAAAGAATGGTATCCACAATAGATTGACCAGAGCCATTCTCCATAAAATGGGCAAAGATGGAATATTTCGAATTTAATTCCGGAAATGGAAATGATGTAATCAAAGGTGCGATATCTGCGGGTGTAACTTCCCCAAAAGAACCCAACGTATCGCCTTCCAATTTTGCCAAAGACAAAAACCCCAGCCCATGGCCAATTTCATGCAACATGACCGTAACAAAATCATATTTGCCCAACGGACAATTACCATCCAATCCAAAATACCAATTAGTTGAATTATCCATAAATATGT
>JBEIQI010000273.1:0-3857 GCA_040376605.1 Flavobacteriales bacterium
TCTTCGATTTCGATTTTCATGGTGTACAAAACTATTTCCGAATCGTCGCTACTCATGCAGCATTTCCTCCAGTATTATGGGCAAATCAGGTAAAACCAAAGCTTCTGGTAAAAGATGAATCGGAGTTAACTGATATGCAATGGGAAGTATATCCAGCCGGAATATATGAAGTAATCAAACAATTGGCCGCCTATAAAGGGGTAAAGAAAATTTATGTTACTGAGAATGGAGCAGCTTTCCCCGATAAAGTAGAAGATGGAAAGGTACATGATGCACGTAGGGTTCAATACTTTAAGGATTACTTGGCTCAAGTATTAAAAGCAAAAAATGAAGGAGCTCCGGTTGAAGGATATTTTGTATGGTCGTTGTTAGATAATTTTGAATGGGCCGAGGGTTTTCATCCACGTTTTGGATTGGTACATGTGGATTATGAAACACAAAAAAGAACCATCAAGGATAGCGGATTGTGGTTTAAAGAATTTTTGAAATAGGGCGGCTTAACCGGTGTTTCGCTATATCTTTTTATTATTGCCACCAACAAGCATTTCAACGAATTGTAGAGACTGAATATATTCCGTCTCTACACCGACCAGAATATTAAAAATTGGGCAATAATAAAAAGGATGCCGCTTTACCCCGGGCCGCAAATTCGTATATTTGAAAAATCATGCCTGTTAACCATTCATACTTCATTGCCATTAACCTTCCAGAGCCTCTCCACACAAAAATTGAAAGGATCAAAAAAGGCATTTCGGAAGAATATGGAACCAAGTCGGTTTTAAAATCACCTCCGCATATTACCATAGTACCTCCATTTTTTTGGGGGAATGAAGAAGAATTGATTACCCTCGTGAAAGAATTTTTATATCCCCCATTTCAAATTGAACTCAATGGATATAAAGCATTTGCGGCTGAGGTGGTTTATGTTGATGTGGTAGAAAATTTAAAAGTATTTGATTTACATCAACAATTCAACAATTATTTTTTCGAAAAATATCCCCAACTAAAACGAAAATATCCATATCCATTTCAGCCTCATATAACGGTTGGTAACAGAGATTGGAAATGGACCGAATTTAAGCGATGCTGGGATGATATAAAAGAAACTCCTTTCGAAGGTTCTTTTGAATTTAGCAGGCTGTCACTTTTGAAGAATATAAATGGTTTGTGGAAGGTGATTTAGAAATTATATCTAATTCCCATTTCGGCACCAATAAAATAGTTATGTTGTTTAATTATATATTGGTCGTCGAACATAGAGTTGAGCCGGTATTTGAATACAGGGCCAACAAAAAAGCTAATTCTTTTTGCATGAAATACCATATGTAAGTTTAAAGAGGCTTGTATGCCAAACATGTTTAAACGAGCATCCTTCACCTCTTTTCTTAAAAACGAAAGACCGCTATTTTCATCGGCTACATAAGAACAGGTATTTACTGGGATATCAAAAAGAACTCCGGCTCCGGCCTTTATCCCGGTCCAATTCCATTTCTTTTGGTAATAAAGCTTTAACGGAATAGAAATATAATCGTAGGTATTATGGTATTCTTTGGAATTGCCACTTGAGGATAATAAGGTAAGGGCAGTATCCAGATCCGTTTGCTCCGTAATACTTAGTGAGGCGGCACCTCCATTGGTTATAATTTGGTTCGACTCGTAATGAGTGAATCCGATACCTGTTTCTATGGCCAAAAATTTAACGGGCGAATACCTTACGCTTAACCCGGCAGAATAGCAAAATAAAAATTGATCAGTGCTGGTTCGGATATTGGTATAACCGGTCCCTGACGAATCGTTGTTATTAATAAATATACTTTTGGATGCTCCTATCTGGGTAAATAATCCCAGCGACCATTTGCTGAAATTATTTTTAATAATAGGTTTAAAAATATGAGGGGTTGTGATGACCTTTCGTTGCAAGGATAATGGCTTCTGGTTAAATGAGATTAAGTTAAATCGATAAAAAACCTACATAGAATCCACCAAAATCTTCGCCCCAAAAACCTTTGAGATCTTTTCGAGACAGAGCTTTTTAACATCTTCCATTCTTACAGGGCCCACTTCTTTTTCTATGGAGGTAACCGACTTATCGATGATACCACAGGGGATGATATGACCAAAATAACTCAGGTCGGTAGAGACATTTAATCCAAATCCGTGCATGGTTACCCATCGACTTGTATGAACCCCCATGGCACATATTTTACGTGCTTGATGTGGATTGGTCCAATCGAGCCAAACCCCTGTCAGCCCATCAATTCGGCCTCCTTTAATTCCATATTCCAGCAACATCTCTATGATGGCTTCCTCCAGATCACGCAAGTAAACGATAATATCTGTTTTAAAATTATCCAAATCGAAAATTGGATAGCCCGTTAGTTGACCGGGACCGTGATAGGTAATATCGCCACCCCGATTGATATGAAAAAACTCTATGTCCTGATCTTTTAACTGTGCATTATTGAGCAATAGGTTTTCTTCAATACCACTTTTACCAAGTGTATAAACATGATTATGCTCACAGAATAATAAATAATTTGGAGTTGTTATCTGCTCCTGAGGCCCCCTGTCGCGATTCTTTAGCTTAATGTCTTTTATTTCTTCAAATAATTCCAATTGTAGGTCCCAGGCCTGTTTGTAACGGATGTGGCCCATGTCGCGAAACTCTACTTGTTTATTCTGGATAATGGACATGTTGCACGAAAGGGTTAGTCTATTTCAGATAACTTTTTCTTTAAAAAGTCGATTACCTGAATATCCATAATATCAACACCCTTCATTTCGGCTAAAAAGTAAGAAGTCCAATCTACCAAATGAATAATGTACATGGTGTTTTCTAATTCATTTTTACCATCTGCCCATACTTCTATAACGGTAGACGTGTACCCGTTAACAATCACTTTATTTATATCAATTCGGTGTTGATTTCGGTTATGATCGGAGTTGTTTCGCAAGAAGATAACAGCATGGTCATCAAGTTTTTCACTCCAACCCACCAATTCATTGTGGTTCATTTCAGGCACTACATGATGCCAACAAAGCATTTTTGAATTTTCGTTAAGTTGTTGCCTAAACCTTACGGCCACGCCTTCATGAGAAGCATCACTATAAATTACTACTCTTTTATTATGAATTTGAGCGGCAATTATTTTAGCCTTTTCAAGGATGTCTTGCTGTGCAAGGCGCAAAAAAGAAATGCTATTTATTAGGTCATTTTTATAGGAAGCTGGGAGCAATCCTATTGACGAAAAAATACAAATAAGTTGTGTTAACGAATATCCAAGATTGGCTCTTGGGGGGCTCCCTCCCGGGATAATTAAAATGTCAAGGTTGTTTTGTTTTGCAATATTAGCGAGCTTACCTCCACTTGTTATGCATACAATGGTTGCTTTTTGTTGAATCGCCAACTCTACGGCAGCAATGGTTTCTTCCGTATCACCACTGTAGGAGCTTGCAATAAATAAAGTATCGGATCCTACAAAGGCTGGTATTCCATATTCTTTGTTAACGATTACGGGTATTTTTGAAAAACCAGCGCTTAAATCTTTTATGATGGTTCCACCAATTCCGGATCCGCCGAGGCCACTAATAACCACATTGGCAAATTTCCCCGAAACCGATTTGGGTGGGTTGGCTTCGAAAATTTCAATCCCTTTTTCTATTTGGCTAGCAAACGCTTCAATTAATGCTTTCATTCTCTTATACAAACAATGAGTCCAAAGATAGGTATTGTGTTGATTAATACTTGCTCTTTGAAGAATAAAATCTAGGATTATTAGGTATGTTTATACCGAAAATATGACCTATGAGCCATAAAAAAACCAAGAAAAAGCCTAAAAACAACCTTCAAAATACCA
>JBEIQI010000070.1:0-12706 GCA_040376605.1 Flavobacteriales bacterium
AAAAGAAAAAACAATTGAACTTTTTAATAAGGTTAAACTCCCTCGAGCCGAATTCTTGTATCATTCATATCCACACCAAATTAGTGGTGGCCAAAAACAGCGGGTAATGATCGCTATGGCCATAAGCTGTAATCCTCGTCTTCTTATTGCTGATGAACCTACCACTGCTTTAGATGTAACCGTTCAAAAAAGCATCTTGGATCTATTGCGGGAAATTCAAGATGAGTTTAAAATGAGTATAATATTTATTACCCATGACCTTGGAGTGGTTTCGGAATTGGCGCAAAAAGTGGCCATTATGTATAAAGGCAAAATTGTTGAAAAAGGGACCGTTAATGAAATCTTTAAAAACCCACAGCACTCCTATACAAAAGGTCTTTTATCATGCAGGCCAAACCTAAATATTCGGTGGCCAGTACTCCCAACTATCAATGACTTTATGAAAGAAAATAGTGACGGCTCTTATGCTGCCACAGGCTATTCTCTCAGCTTAAGCGATACCAGTATTGTAGAAATTAATAACCAACGTAAAAAAAGACTTGATTTAATATACCAAAAGAACCCTCTGCTAACCCTTGATCGGGTAAATAAATCCTTCACTGTTCGCAAATCGGGATTTGGTAGATCCCAATCTATCTCGGCAGTTAAAGACGTAAGTTTATCTCTATTCCAGGGAGAAACCCTCGGCCTTGTTGGAGAAAGCGGTTGTGGCAAGTCAACCTTGGGAAAGTTAGTCCTGCGTCTTCTGGAGCCCACTTCTGGTAAAATAATCTACCAAGACCGAGATTTAAGCCAGTTAAGTTTAGAAGAAATGCGCCAGCTGAGAAAAAAAATTCAGGTGATTTTTCAGGACCCCTATTCGTCTTTAAACCCTATACAAAGAATTGGAGATGCCATTGCAGAACCAATGATTGTTCACAAAATTTATAGCTCCAAAGCAGCTTGCCGAAAGGCGGCGATGGAATTGCTTGAACGGGTTGGATTAGGTCAGGAACATTACCATCGATATCCTCATGAGTTCAGTGGCGGTCAACGCCAGCGTATTGTAATTGCAAGGGCCTTGTCTGTAAATCCTGAATTTATCATTTGCGATGAATGTGTTTCTGCTCTGGACGTAAGCGTCCAGGCACAAATCATTAACCTCTTACAGCAATTAAAAAAAGAACAGGGGTTTTCATACATCTTTATTTCCCATGATTTAAGTGTAGTTAAATATATTAGTGACCGCATTGCTGTTATGAAAGCAGGATCAATCGAGGAAATTGGTGATGCAGATGAAATATATGACAATCCAAAATCCAATTATACCCGCCAATTGATTGATGCGATTCCAAGGTTAACCTTCGATTTAAAATTTTGAGTTATTTTGCGCAACCATTATCGGTGTTTATGAGGCATATATATTTCGTGTTTTTTGCAATCATCTTGTTTTCCTGCGGTCAAAAGCAAAAGAAAAATCCCGTTTTGACAAGCTCCTCTGACACAACAACAATACAAAAGGCTCCTGTTGTCAGCAAAGACTATTTAAAAAAACGGCCGGAAGAATTTCAGGAGTTTTTTATGTTAAGTGATGTTGCTCCATTTACCGGCAAGGTGGCTTCTAAAAAGGATGTCCAAAACAAGGTGGCCGTATTTAACCTAGAAAGTAAAAAAGACCCTTCACACCGAAGTTTGAAAATTCGACTCCCCTTTTTTGCATTTCTGCAACAGCCCAAGCAGCAACCATCAAAATTCGTAGTCATTATGCAGGCCGAATATTTAAAAGGAGATACGATTTTGGGATATAAAGAAGCAAATGGTTTGTTTGGAATTTGCAAGCCAACGGATTTAGAATATTTTGAGTCACAAAAAGGTAACGTTTATTCCACCTTAAACTAACCCTCCAGAATCCACCTCTCAATTACCCTAGGATAATATTGGTGCTCTAATTCCTGAACTTTTTGGGCTATTTCTTGGGCGGTCTCAGCGCCGGTTAAATCTACCTTTTCTTGAAAAAGGTATTGTCCTTCATCATATCTTTCGTTAACCAAATGTATGGTTATGCCTGTTTCCCTTTCTCCTGCTGCCTTAACGGCTTCATGAACATTTAAACCAAACATTCCTTTGCCTCCATATTTAGGCAAAAGGGCAGGATGAATGTTAATTATTTTATTCTTAAAAATGTCAATGAGGTGCACTGGCACAAGCCATAAAAAACCAGCAAGTACTATATGTGTGATCCCTTTTTCGTTCAAGAAAAGAATTACCCCTTCCGGCGAATTCAGCGTTTCCTTGTTAAAAATCAACTGGTTAATATTGAGAGAATGAGCAAGTTCCAATACCTCCGAACGTGGATTATTGCTACAAACTAGAGAAACTTCAATATCCTTTCTGTTTTGAAAATATTGAATTATTTTTTGAGCATTGGTTCCTTTGCCGGAAACAAAAATGGCAATTTTAGCTATATTCATTGATCTGCCAAAGATAGTTTTTTGACGGGTTACTTCGAAAAAGAAGAACTTGTTAAAATCTGAATTGCCTCATTTGAACCAAAAAATCTCGGTAAAAATTTGGCACAGTTATAAAATCCCCTACTTTTGCTTTAAATTCTATCATTATGGATTGGCTATTTAGACCTATTGGAGATTTTTTCGAATGGAGCTTTGGTTTGATTACCGCTCTTAACTGGAAGTTTGATCTATTTATTATTGGGGTTATGTCTCTTCTTATTATCTATTGGTTTAAGGAGATTTGGGTAACTCGCAAAAACGATAAAGGCTTATTTGTAAAAAAATAAGTTCACCTCTTTTTTTTTATTTCCCCATTCAAGTTTAGGCCTGAATGGGGTTTTTTATTCCAGCTTTTTTGCGCCTTAGTATTAGTTGCTTTGTTTCTAGTGCTTGCTTTCAAGGATTTTTATATATTTGGATTATGCTATCAACACGAATTTTCTTAACCATATTATTGGGCTTATTCTCATGGGGTTTGATTGCTCAAACCAGCCTTCCCCCAAGAATTTACGGCGACACTCTGCATGCCCCTTTTTATCACGGGGTGGCGTCAGGTGATCCACTATCTAATTCGGTAATTATTTGGACCAGGATAACTCCTGCCCCTGCTGATTTTAGTTCAATTCCTGTTAATTATCAATTGGCACAGGATAGCCTGTTTTTGTCCATCATCTCGAGCGGAGCCACCACCACAGATAGTTCTTCCGATTGGACCGTAAAGTTGGATATTGCTGGACTTAACCCTAATACCATTTATTATTATCGCTTTGATGATAATAATTCAAATTACAGTGCTACTGGGAGAACAAGAACCGCTCCTTCCGGTGCAGTTTCTGACCTTAAATTCGCAATTTTCTCTTGCAGTAGCATCTATTCGGGTTACTTTAACTCCTACGCCAGAGTTGCCGAAAAAGCAGATAGTTTAAATGCCGCCATCCATTTGGGCGATTATATTTACGATTTTGTAGATGCCGAAGAACAGGTCCGTGTCCCTAGTCCATATCCCACCGTTCCGGATAATTTGGAAGAATGGAGGGATAGGCAGGAATATTATTTATTAGACCCAGATCTTCGAGCAGCTAGGGCAAAGTTGCCTTGGATTTGTATGTGGGATAATCACGATCAGGATTGCGGTGGAAACACCTCCTGTAGTTTTCTGGGAGGGAACAAGGCCTTTATTGAATGGCTTCCGATTAGAATTCCAGATTCATCCAACTTTCTAAACATATATCGTAAGGTTTCTTTTGGCAACCTCGCTGATATTCTGGTTGTAGATGCGCTTATGTTTCGGCATGGCGACACCCTTGCTAATGGCGAATATAATATGCTCGGTAATGATCAATTTTTATGGCTTACCCAACAGTTGCAAAGCTCAACGGCTAAATGGAAACTGGTTCCGCAACAACGCATGATGGGTGGCTGGTATACCAATGGGATAGCTCCATGGTTATTAGATATTGTCCCCAATGACGGACCTGTTTTTGATAATGGTTCTTGGGATGGTTTTCCTGGATCAAAAGAGATGTTGTTTGACATTCTTAGAAATAACAATATTGATAATTTTATTGCCTTAAGTGGTGATGCTCACGTTTCAATCGCCCAGGACCTTGTTGAAAACCCTCATGATTCTACCCTATATAACCCGGAAACGGGTATTGGATCAGTTGGCGTTGAGTTTTTACCCACCAGCATAACTAGGGGAAATATGGACGAAAGTGGTGCTCCTATTGGATTATTTACAACCATTAATAATATCGATAGACAGGCTAACCCACAGCATCAGTTTGCTGATCTTTTTAATCATGGTTATGGAATCCTGCATTTAAAGCCCGATAGTTCGATTGCACAATTTTGGTATACCCCTAAATTAGAGGTTAGCGTGCAGGACTCCTTAGGTGCAACACTAATAGTTAAGGACGGGGAGAATCATTGGTCTCGGGAAGTCGGGTTCTCTTCCATAAATGAATCCAATACCGGTTCATTTACCTTATATCCCAACCCGGCCCATAATAATCTATATTTAGCTCTTAATAAGACCCTTTTGAGTCATCTTCAAGTAGAAATAATCGACCTGTTAGGCAAGGTTGTTATAACCCAAACAATACCTCCAATTAGCTCTGATGCTGTTTATGAAATTAATATCACGAGCCTGCCCAATGGGGTTTATTGTTTGCGCTTGAATGATCTTCAAATAAAAAAGTTCATTAAGAATTAAAAAAATCGCTCCGGTTATTTTCATAACCCTTGTAACATAAGTCATGTTTGGTGATTCTGGCTCTTGCCTGATTTTAAAATTTACCTACCTTTATATTACCATGAAAATAGCATTTACCATATTCGCAATTGTTTGATGCTCTTTTTTAAACAAACTTCAAGCACAACCAACCATCAATTCAACAGGTATGCCGTTTGTTGACACCATCTACCAGTTTCATTCTGCTTCTACTTCAAATGTTGACTTTTCGACAACCGGAGCTGATATTGTTTGGGACTATACCAGCCTGATTAATTCGGGTTTTACACAAGATAGTTTTGTAAATCCGTCATCCACCCCTTGGGTATATCAGTTGGTTTTTAACAACTTCCTTTTTCCTACTTATGATGCAACTCATGCTCAACCCGGAAGTGGAATTGTTTTACCATCACAAATTCCATTTGAAGTTACCAATGTTTCCAACTTTTATAAAAACTCTTCCACTTCATTTAAAATGATTGGTTTTGGTGCTACCATTAACGGATTACCCACCCCAATTCAGTATCAAGGTTCTGACCGTTGGTATAAGTTTCCGCTAACCTTTGGTAATCAGGATACCTCAAGTTATTCTTTTGAAATTAATGTCCCCACCTTAGGCTACTGGAAACAGGCGGGAACTAGAATGAACGATGCTGATGGCTTTGGTACCCTAATGCTCTCAAATGGGCAAACTTATGAGGTAATAAGGTTAAAGTCTAGAACAGAGATCGTTGATTCTTTACATATCGATGCTTTAGGCTTTACAATTCCAATTCCGAGAATAAGAACAGAATATAAGTTTTTAGCAAGTGGTGAAACCGAACCGGTTTTGCAAATTACAACCCAACCCTTATTATTGGTCTTTGGTCCAGAAACCGTGATTGGTGTTCGTTATAAAAACGAAATGATTTTGGCCTCGTTCGAGAATCCAACCAATAGCACTCTATCAGTATATCCCAACCCGGCAAAAGACTATTTAACTATTTCAAATCCGCAAGAGTTCGTTTGGACTCGAATAACACTTATTAATAGTGTTGGTCAAATATCATATAGAAATGATCTCGGCGGAAAAGACGATATCAGAATAGATGTATCTGCCCTTCCCCGTGGGTCGTATTTTATAGCGACTGAATTTGAGAACAGACCAGCCATTACCCAAAAAGTGCTGGTTCAATAATCAATAGATTATAATAATGGTTTTCTGGGTTATTAAATCCCGAATTTTTTGAAGCACGTTATAGGAATGCAAATCAAGACATTTATACCTCCTTGCTAGGGTAAGTAAATAGTAAAGAATTAGCCATAAAAAAGGCCTGAAATATATTCAGGCCCTCTCTTCAAATTATGCAAACCACTATGGGAATACTCCTAGTTTTTCATAAGAAACCACGATCTTATTAATCGCAGTAACAAATGCTGCCGTACGCAAATCTGTGATTTTTTTGTTATCGTTCATGGTTTTAATAATCTGCTCCAAAGAGTCGATCATTGTTTCTTCCAATACAGAATATACTAAATCAATTTCGTCAGCCCCATGGTCAAGAATTTTACGCTGTGTAGCCGTTACCTTCTTGCCTGTGCTGCTTTCAATGGCATCCAACAAGTTGTGGTTTTGTGTTTGCTGATAACGTTTTTCCATTCGTCCGAAACGAACATGAGATAGGTTTTTTAACCACTCAAAATAAGAAACGGTTACACCCCCTGCATTCAAATAGATATCAGGAATAATAACTACTTTTTTCTTCAATAAAACTTGTTCTGCATCAGGAGTCACAGGACCATTAGCAGCCTCTCCAATTAACTTTGTTTTTATGCGTGTAGCATTTTCCTTGTTAATTTGGTTTTCAAGGGCTGCGGGAATCAAAATATCACATTCTACTTCTAATACATCGGTATTATTCTTAAGTGTTTTTGTTCCTTTTAGTCCGTCTAATGTTGAGTGCTTTTTGAAATATTCAAAAGCCTCTTCTGGGTTTATTCCTTTTGAATTAGTAATCGCACTATTCCACTCTCCTAACCCAACAATAATTGCACCTGCTTCGAAAAAGAATTTTGCAGCATGATAACCAACATTACCAAGTCCCTGAACAACTACTTTTTTACCTTTAATTCCAGGAGTTAGGCCAAGAGCTTTAGCACGGCCAGCATCTGAAAGATATTGACGAATTCCGTAAAACACACCCAACCCGGTTGCTTCTCTTCTACCTCTAATCCCTCCTTGGCCTACAGGCTTACCCGTAACACAAGCCAATGCATTAATATCGTTCATGTTGAAGGTATTGTAGGTGTCTACAATCCAACTCATTTCTCTTTCGCCTGTTCCATAATCTGGTGCAGGAACGTCAATTCCGGGTCCAATAAAATTTTTCTTAATTAACTCTGAAGTATAACGGCGAGTAATTCTTTCCAATTCCTCTTCATTATATTTTCTTGGATTAATTTTTACTCCTCCCTTTGCTCCACCAAATGGAACATCAACAATAGAACATTTATATGTCATTAGAGCGGCCAACGCCATTACCTCGTCCTGATTAACATGCTCACTATAGCGAATTCCTCCTTTGGTTGGCAATTTGTGATGACTATGTTCAACACGATAGGCTTCAACAACCTCATATCCACCTTTTACCTTTACGGGAAATTTAATACGATAAACACTATTGCAATGTCTAATTTGCTCAAGTATACCAGGGGTGGTTTTTACAAACTGAGCAGCGTGATCAAAATACTGTAATACATCATCAAAGAAAGAATTCTCTCTTTGTAAATCAAGTTTTTTAGCCATATAACCGTTTTTAGAATGTGCAAATATACACTTATACCATTATCCCCCAAACTGTTCTTAGAATTGATATACGTATTGTACAATGAAGGATCTTGGTGCCTCTACCTTACCCGGACGCATTGAATAAATTCTATTGGCAACATTGTTAATAATGAAAGACAATTTGGAAGACTTGCTAATTTGAACCGCCAACCTCATATCCAATACCCAATCCCCTTGATTATGCCCATCTCTGAATCCCTTAATATTCGGAACAATATTTAATGGAGGGCTGCCCAGTGTGTAAAAAGCCTTATCAATATTTTGCATAAAGCTGTTATAACGCACAGAAGCACCAAAGGAGATAAATTTATAGGTAACCTCAGCATCTACTTTCACGGTATGTTGAAACCGATATTTGAGAATATTATTCGTTGTATCTGTACTTGAGTTTAAATAGTTTAGCGTTGTAGACGATGTATCAAGTGCATAGTTTTGATTTGGAGTAAGGCTTTGTGGAAGAGACCAGTTATATCCGGCCAATACATTTAATGTCCAGTTTTTGCCAAATTTTCCGCCTCCCATCAAAGAAAAATCAATCCCCGCAACCCTTGCCTTGCCTGTATTAAGGGAAATAAAACCAGGACCAACACCTGGAATTACCGTGAAATTAAATTCTATAAAGTTGTCATATTCCTGATAAAATCCAGCAATATCGGCATACCCCATAAAGTTTTTCCCTATTTTAAACCCTTGCTTAAACCCTAATTCGACGCTCCAGCTCTTTTCTGGCTTAAGTCCTGGGTTAGGAGCAATACTAACCCCTCCAACCGTTGTTCTAATAAATCGTTCTGCAATCGTTGGAAAACGATAGCCCTGTCCAATCGAAGCTCTGATAAATGTGTATGAGGCGGCTTTAAAATTAAGCCCCCCCCTAAATACCGGTTGAAGCCCTGTGGTAACGATACTTGTATCGTAAGTTCCGCTCTGAGAGCCTCCATTGAAGGTTTTGTATGTATCATATTTGCCAATGTTGAAGTATTCTAATCGGGCACCAACGGAGATGGTCAAGCGATCAAAAAACTTATTTTCTAATTGGGTATATGCAGCAAGATTAAAGTTATTGGTGAAAATATTATCTACTTGAACTGAATCTACCCCAACAGGGTTAGGTGGTGTTCCTGCAAAAAGTTCGGCCCTTCCTTCGGTAAAAATTGACATCAAGCCCGCCGTTATGCTAAAGTTTTTCAAAAATTTGCTCTTTTGGGCCTTTGGGCCTAAAAATCTTTTTTGATATTGAAACTCCGCAAAAAATTGATTAGAGGAATTTCCTTGTCCATTGTCGTTATCATAATCAACATAAAAAAACCGAGTTCTGAGATTATAAGTACTCCCCAATTTGCCTATATAAGTTAAATAAGGATCGATGTTCATTAAGGTTTGAAGTGTCCGGGTTAGTGCTCCACCAAATGCCCTAAAAACGTTCTTTCCAGGATCGGCAAACAAAAAGGACGCCGTGCCAGATCCATATAAAAAGTTACCATTTACCCCAATGGACAAGCCTGGTGCTTTAGGAAAACGATACCTCGTTTGAAAATTAATTCTGGCCCTATATTCATTTTCACCGTTGAGCACTGTATCAATAGTCTGCGGAGAAGGCACGTAGAGATTAGATGGACCAATATACCCTTTTTCTGCAAAGAGGTTCCCTCCAATTACTAAATCAAAGTTTTGTTTAATTTTTCTGGAATGTAAAAAGCTAATTCCAGTTTGAAAAGGAGGAAAATCTGTTGCCCAATTCACGGAGTCCGGTAAGTTAGAAATTCCTGAGAATGTCGTAATTCTTGTAAATGGTTTATCCCGAGGATAGGCGGTTCTGATATTAATCACACCATTTAGGGCTGCTGATCCATAGAGTACTGAAGAAGCTCCTTTAATTACCTCAATTTGTTCAAGGTTTTCTATAGGAATAAATCCCCAGGCTGGCCTTCCAGCATCCCCAGTTAATAAAGGAACATCATCTACTAAGATCATAACCCGGCTACCTGCGCCAAAACTATATCCGCTTCCAGATCTAATTTGAGGTTCATTATCAACTATATTAACCCCAGGAACCTGTTGAAGTGATTGAGAAGCGTTTGTTGCATTTTTATTTTGGACAATATTCGGCTTTAGCACCTCCATGGTAACCGTAAGTTCTTCTACATTCTTTTCGTATTTCCCCTCCGATTTTACATAGGTAACCAACTCTATTGGCTTTTCTTTCATCACCTTGTTAAACTCTTTGGTTTCGCCCGGTCCCAAGGTAATTTTTTCTGTGGTCGCCTCATAATCAATAGAAGAAAGTATTAAATTATACGACCCGGGGTCTAGGCTTAATTCAAACTTACCATTCTGGTCTGTAACCGTGCCAATTGTCGTGCCTTCAACCAAAACATTTAAAAACTCAACCGGAGCATTGTTCTTTTCATCGGTAACCGTACCCTTGATCGTGCCTTTTTGTGCTATTGCTGCTCCTGATAATAAACCCAGGCCCAAAACCAATATAAACGCTTTTCTCATCTTTTTCCAAGGGGTTAAATGATAAATTAATACAGTCAAACCTAAATCTTTTTCTAAAATCTGCAAAAATTTTTTTTATTGGGGAAGTAATAATTGACAGAAAAGTTGGAAGAATTAAAAGGATTACTTGCCCTTAAGATGTGTGAAGGCATTGGAGATATTACTGCCTTTAAGTTAATTTCTGCTTGCGGAAGTGCCGAGGCCGTGTTTAAGGAAAAAAGCCAGCACTTGTCTAATATTTCTGGCATTTCGCCCAATATTGAGGATTTACTTAAATCCGGAGTCGATTGGGGGTGTGTTGAGAAAGAATTGAATTTTATTAATAACAACCAAATAAAATATACTTCCATATTAGATATTAACTACCCCAATAGTTTGCGACTCATTGATGCTCCGCCGATTATACTTTTTTATCGCGGTGAGATAACCTCCTTGAGCCAGTTGCCTTGTATTAGCATTGTTGGTAGCAGAACCCCTACTTCTTATGGCTTAAGCGCTGTTACGGAAATTGTAAAGACTTTAAAAAATATGGATATCAATATAATTAGTGGTTTAGCCCATGGAATTGATGTTTCTGCCCATAAAGAGTGTTTGAAACACGATGTTCCAACTTTTGGCATTGTGGCTCATGGACTTAAAACCATTTATCCTGCTCTTCATCGAAATTTTGCGGATGAAATGGTACTTCATGGTGGCGGAGTTATAACAGAGTTTTTGTCTGACGAAGGGCCCAACCGTGAAAACTTTCCCAAAAGAAACAGAATCATAGCCGGTCTTTCTTTTGCAACACTCGTTATAGAAGCATCAAAAAAAAGTGGAACACTCATTACAGCCGAGCTTGCATTACATTATAAGAGGAAAGTTTTTGTGTTACCGGGAAGATATAATGATAAGCTTTCTGAAGGCTGCAATGATTTATTGTATAGAACAAAAGCGAAGCCAATTCTTTCCCTTCACGGGTTAATTTCTGACCTGGGTTTTAGGCAGAAAAATAACAACACAAACATTAATCAAGAACTTACTAGTTCGGAAAAAGATTTAATAAAGATCATAATTAAAAATAATAAAATTGGTTTAGATAATCTTGTTTTGGAAGCACATTTAAATATTGGAGATTGTTCATCGCTTCTGCTTCAATTAGAAATGAAAGGCTTAATACGAAGCCTGCCTGGGAAATACTATGAAGCCTGTTGATTTCTCTTTCTAATTCTAATATTTATTAGTTCTACCACCAACGAAAAGAATATGGCAAAGTAAATATATCCTTTGGGAATATCCTTTCCAATAGCTTGAAGTAACAAAGTAAAACCTATCAAAATTAAAAAGGATAATGCCAAAATTTGTAGGCTTGGGAATCGATTAATAAATCTACTTACCGCCCCCGAAAACACCATCATTACAATCATAGACAGAACCAACGAAATGATAATTATCGGAATACTATTGGCCAAACCAATTGCAGTTAAAATGGAATCAAAGGAAAATACAACATCTAATAAAACAATCTGTAACACTATAAAACCAAAAGACATTGTTTTCTTTTTTTCAATTTGCTGTTTTTCTCTCTTTTCTAATTTTTGAAACATTTCTGAGGTACTTTTGGCAATCAAAAAAAGCCCCCCAATAAAGAAAATGATTGATTTTCCCGTTATTGAAATTGGTTCTACGACTAAATCACCAATAGAAATTCGGCCAGTTGTATAAAAAGATTTATCCAAACTCATGATAAATGAAAGTCCAAACAATAGACCTATTCTTAAAATTAAAGCAACAATTAATCCTATATTTCGAGCAGAAGCCTGAGTCTTTTCGGGAAGTTTGTTGGTTATGATAGAAATAAAAATGATATTGTCTATACCAAGTATCACCTCGAGAAAGGTTAACGTTAAAAGTACAATCCAAGTACTTGTGTGTAAGAAAATCTCCATTGAGTCTCAGTAGATAACAAAATTAAATATATTTAGACTTTAAAATAATCTTTTTTTATGCAGGCTGTTGTATTAGTAAAATATGGTAACCCGGAAAGGGCTTTCGAACTACGCGAACTTAATAAACCAGAACCAAAGGAAGGTGAAATTAGAATAAAGGTGGATGCCTTTGGTCTTAATTATGCTGACGTTATGGCTCGAAAAGGCATGTATAAAGACGCTCCTGCATTACCTGCTGTTATAGGTTATGATGTAGTTGGTTATGTAGATAAATTGGGACCAGGTGCAGATGAGGAACTTTTAGGAAAACGAGTGGTTGCTTTAACAAGATTTGGAGGTTATGCAGAATACGTTGTTGCCAATCAATTGGTGGCTCATCCCATTAACCATGAATTATCTAACGCTGCTGCAACAGCATTAGCTACGCAATATTCGACCGCCTATTATGCTTCTAATATGGCCACTAATATTTTTGAAGGGGATCATATACTTATCCATGCTGCAGCCGGGGGGGTTGGTTTGGCGCTTATACAATTAGCCAAACTAAAAAACTGCGTTATTTATGCCACGGCAAGCTCCGATATGAAAATTAAGATGTTGGAAGATTTAGGTGTAAATTACGCTATTAATACCGAAGAAACTGATTTTGTTGAAGAAATTGAAAATATTAGAGGTAATGACGGAATGGATATGATATTTGACAGTATTGGTGGTAAAAGTGTAAAAAAGG
>JBEIQI010000335.1:0-2664 GCA_040376605.1 Flavobacteriales bacterium
GTCGAAAAGAAGCAATGGATTGGTTGCTCAAATATCCCAATTGTTGCATTTAACCTAATGCCACATCTAATATCATCATCACTAAAAAACCTCCAATAAAACCCAAAACCGCTATATCTTTATATTTATCTCGTTGTGTTTCGGGTATCACCTCCTCTACCACAACATAGATCATTGCCCCGGCGGCAAAAGCCAGTGCAAATGGTAAGATGGGTTGCATATATATAACGGCCACAGCACCTATAACGCCGGCAATTGGCTCAACAATAGCCGAAAGCTGACCATACCAAAATGCCTTTAACCTACTAACACCAATACGCCGCAATGGCATGGACACTGCCATACCTTCAGGAAAATTTTGCAAACCAATACCAATGGCTAATGCAACCGCCCCAGGAATAGTGGCACCATCCATTCCAATAGCTGCTGCTCCAAATAAAACCCCCACAGCCAAACCTTCTGGAATATTGTGTAAGGTAATTGCCAAAACTAATAAGGTAGTTTTATGCCATTGTGTTTTTACCCCTTCTGATTCGTGTACCTCCGCATTGATATGCAAATGGGGTAATAACTTATCGAGTGTATATAAAAACAATGCACCTACGGCAAAACCAACGGCTGCAGGCATCCACGGCATGGTTGGAAACATTTTCTCGCTTAATTCAATGGATGGATTTAATAGCGACCAAAAGCTGGCTGCAACCATAACTCCCCCTGTAAATCCCAACATTACATCTAATACCCCCCTTCGAAGTCTTTTAAAAAAGAATACAAAGGCAGCTCCACATGCAGTAACCAACCAAGTAAAGGTTGTAGCAATTAAAGCCGCTTTTACCGGACCTATTATAGAGAAAAAATTAATAATTATTTCCACAGGTTAATCTAACTTAATAATACCCTACAAATATATAAAATATTTTTAGCCTTGTCTAAAAACAATACCCCCTATTAGGTATTTCTAATCATGTTAAAAAGCCCTACATTCGTTATATAAATTTAAAAACACTGCATAATAATGAGAAGAGTCTTACTTAGTCTATGTTTATCTGGGATAATGTTTTCGGGTATTGGATACACTCAAAACATTTCAAATATTCCAGAATATTCCTTACCAACGCCAGATTTAAATGCGATCGCCTTAGAAGATGAGGAGCGGGCTAAAAATGGTGTTATGTATAGAATTGGTATTAACATACCTGTGGAACTTGATATTTATAAAGAAGGTGAATGGTTCAATGATAACAATGGTACCTTAGTTTATAATGTTTTAATAAGCTCAAATGAAGCAAAAGCCCTGAATATTACTTTCGACGCTTTACAACTTCCAGAAAATGCCGAGATGAGATTATATAATCCAACTACAGGTTATGTGGTTGGCCCATATAACAAAGAAAACAGCGAAAATGATGGAGAATTTACCACAGCCCATGTATATGGTAATCAAATGGTCCTAGAAGTGGCTATTCCCGAAAATGCAGTTGGTGAATTTAAATTACATGTTAAGGATATTGGGTATTTCTATAGAAATGTAAATCCATTCGATGGAGTGCAAGAAAGAGATTTTGCAGATTCAGAAAGTTGTGAAGTAAATATTAATTGCAGTGAAGGAAGTTCTTGGCAAAATCAAAAAGGCGGAGTTTGTCGGATTTTAGTTAATGATGGTGGATACGGATGGTGTTCAGGTTCATTAGTTAATAATACTGCTAATGATTGTACACCGTATGTTTTAACTGCACAACATTGTGGCTCAGGCGCATCGGCAGCAAATTTTAGAACATGGGTTTATTATTTTAAATATGAAGCATCAGGTTGCACAAATCCGGGCAGTGAGCCTAGCTCAAGTTCTGTTACGGGTTCAGTTAGAGTGGCATCGTCAGGTACAACTTCAACAGTTGGTAAATCAGATTTTCTATTGGTAATTTTAAAAAACAGACCAGCAGCTGCAGCTTCAGCATATTATAATGGATGGAACAGAAGCACTTCTGTTTCAGGTGGCGGAGTTGGAATTCACCATCCTGCAGGTGATATTCAAAAAATCTCAACCTATTCGAGCACTCCCGTTCAATCCACCTGGAGTGGATCTGGAATCTCCAACGGTCATTGGAGAGTTACTTGGATCGCTACTACAAATGGTCATGGAGTTACAGAAGGTGGTTCTTCAGGCTCTCCTTTATTTAATGGCAGTGGATTAATTATTGGCGACCTAAGCGGTGGTTCTTCATTTTGTGCATCACCAAATTCGCCAGACTTATACGGTAAATTATCTTATTCTTGGTCGTCATGTGGGACTACCCCTGATTATAAATTGGAATCATGGTTGGATAGAAGTGCCGCGGGTTCTACCACTCTAACCGGTAAAGCTAATTCAACTTGTACAGCTGCTTCATTACCTGTGGCTGAGTTTACAGCAAGTAATATTTATCCATTGGTAAGTTCTGAAACAGTAACTTTAACTGACAACACCACCAACAGTCCATTCTATTGGCAATGGGTAGTTACTCCGGCTACACATACCTTTGTTGGAGGAACTACTAAATATTCTCAAAATCCACAACTTACTTTTTCAGCAGTTGGCAATTATACCGTTACTCTGTATGCCGCCAATATTGCTGGTTATCACTTCAAAGTAAAATCAAGTTATATCCATGTGGGTAACCTAAGCAC
>JBEIQI010000221.1:0-5382 GCA_040376605.1 Flavobacteriales bacterium
ACGGTGAATTATACTATAGCACCAATGGTGGATCCACCTGGTTATTGCATATTGGTAATTTACAAAACCAGTCAACATGGATTCAATCAACCTACACCAATGCTGTTTGGGACAATCAGGCTAGCTTGATGTTTGGATTTAGATTTGTAAATACCACTTCAGCCAGTCCATTAGATCCTCCTATGTGTATTGATGATATTTCCATTTTCGTTCCGGCTTCTGCCTCTATTACAACTGGAATTATTAATCCAACCTCTCTCTGTGCAGGAGCATCTGTAAATGTGCCTTATACCATTGCGGGAACTTTTACTCCTGGAAATATTTTCTCTGCTCAATTATCTGACGCATTAGGAAGCTTCGCTAGTCCTATTACCATTGGTACATTAGTGAGTACCTCAGCGGGAACTATTTCGGCAACAATACCTGGTGGAACTCCTCCGGGAACTGGATATTTAATTAGAGTTATCTCATCCACTCCAGCGGTAATTGGCAGTAATTCAGCAGCCTTAACCATTAGCTCCGGACCTACAGCAACTGCAGGCAATGGAGGACCATTCTGCACCAGAGATATTATTGATCTTACTTCTTCTGGTGGAGTTGGTTATTCATGGGCCGGCCCTAATTCATTTACGAGTTTATCTCAAAATCCAGTTATACCCAATGCCTTATTAATTCACGCGGGTACCTATACAGTTACTGTAACCAATGCTGGCGGGTGCACCAGCACCGCAACCACCACGGTGGTGGTGAACTCATCACCTACCGCAGCAGCCGGTAATACCGGGCCATATTGCGTTGGTGATGCAGCGCAACTTTCAGCTTCAGGTGGAAGTGGTTATGATTGGTCGGGTCCAAATGCCTATACAAACCTTACACAAAATCCAAGTATATTAAATGTGCAGTTGGTTAATTCTGGAACCTATACAGTAATTGTTACCAGCGCTCAGGGATGCAAGGATACCGCCGAAACATTTATGTTGGTGCAAGCTTGCGGAAGCGGAATTGAGGATGAAAATATGAATCAAGTAAGTATTTATCCTAATCCAACGACGGATGTAGTTACCATCTCCATTAATGAACAAATGATCAATCATACATCCATTGAAGTAATGAATTTAGTTGGTTCGGTTGTATACAATGTGTTAGCTATTCAACCAAAAACTGTCATTAGCACAGAGTCATTAGGCTTGAGATCTGGAATTTATTTGATTAAAATTAACTACGAAAATCAACATAAAGTTGTACGACTTATTGTTAGATAACACTTCACTTAAGAAAGATTCAATAAAAAAGGCAACTCGAAACAGTTGCCTTTTTTATTGAGATTTACATTATGTTAGGTTTAAAACAGAAAGTAGTAACTTAAAAGTTATTGACCAATCCTATGATTCTATTAAATTCAAAAAAAAAATGCTAAATCAAGCCCCTTGCTTTCAGCTCCAAATATTTATTGATGGTGTTTACCGTAAGATTTTCAGGAGCCGTTAAAATGGAGTGAATTCCGTTAGCTTCCAATTCTTTAGTTATTAATCTCTTTTCAAAATCAAATTTTTCTGCAATGGTTTTAATATAGATATCCTCCGTTCCCTTAGCCTCTCGTTCAAATACTTTTCTAAGCTCGGTATTTTGAAAAAATACCACTACCAATAAATGCGACTTGGATAGATTCCTAAAATATGCAAGCTGCCGCTGCATTGAGGATACTGATTCGAAATTGGTATATAAAATTAATAGGCTGCGTTGATTAATTTTACGACGTACTAATTGATACAATAATTCAAAATTGCTATCCAAAAAATTCGTTTTCTGATGATATAATAATTCTAAGATATTATTTATATGAGTTGATTTTCTATCAGCTGCCAAAACAGAGTCGATGCGATGTGAGAAACTAATTACACCTGCTTTATCCTGTTTTCTCATGGCAATATTAGATATCACGAGGGTGGAGTTAATCGAATAATCCAATAAAGTAAGGCCATTAAAGGGCATTTTCATTAAACGCCCCATATCGATAATAGAATACACATTTTGTGCTCGTTCATCCATATATTGGTTTACCATAAGATCGTTCTTACGAGCAGTCGCTTTCCAATTTACGGTTCGATAGTCATCTCCAACCGTATAATTTTTAATTTGATCAAATTCGAAATTATGACCTATTCTACGAATCTTTTTGATTCCGGTCATTTGTAATTTATTGGAAATAGCCAATAACTCATATTTCCGCATTTGGATAAAAGATGGGTAAACTGGCAATGTCTTTTCCGCAGGAATAGTATACCTTCGCTGAATCATTCTGGTAACAGATGAAGCATAAACATTCAGGTCATTAAAAGTATATTCACCCCTCCTTGTTGGCCTTATTTGATAATGAATGCGTTGCGATTGCCCTGGCTTTAACCAAAGCTTAAAGTTAATATCCCTTACCTGAAATTGTACAGGTATTTCATCAATTACTTCAATGGAAATGATGTTAAAATACCGATTGATAACCGTAATGAAAATATCATTTTCATCACCATTACTGAGTTTCTCTGGAAGAATTCGATAAGCATCAATTTTTTTACCCGGAATAAATAGCAATAAAAATTCGGTGAGCATTACCACCATAAACCCATAAAACAATACCTTTCCCAACCATGCAATTTGAGGATAAAAAAAGCTGATCACAAAAACAGCCGAGACAATAGCAGCCACTGCATAAACCTGCCAGGTGATGTAGATAGATTTTATGAATCGGATAAATGCTTTCAATTATCTAGGAACTTCAACGGTTTCTATTACTTGTCGAACTATTTCCATAGGAGAGGTTCCTTCCATTTCCTTTTCAGGTGTGAGTATTACTCTATGATGCAAAACATAAGGTGCCACAAATTTAATATCATCAGGGGTAATAAAGTCACGTGCATGTATGGCGGCAAAAGCCTTTGCAGCAGTTAAAGTATATAGAGTAGCTCTTGGAGAAGCCCCTAAATACAAAGATTTATTGTTACGTGTTTGGTAAACAATTTTTGCAATATAGTCAATGAGTTTATCCTCCACATGGATTTGTTGCACCTTTATTCTGTAACCAGCCAATTCCTCTCCAGACATCACAGGATTTACAGTTTCCGGATCAAAATTTCCTAAAGCCAAATGGTATTTCTTTAAAAGTGCTGTTTCCTCTTGTAAAGTTGGATATCCAATGTTGATTTTAAATAAGAATCGATCTAACTGAGCTTCTGGTAATCGATAGGTTCCTTCTTGTTCAATAGGATTTTGGGTAGCTAAAACAATAAACGGTGGAGGTAATTTATGCGTTAAACCATCAATTGTTACTTGCTTTTCCTGCATACATTCAAAAAGAGCTGCTTGTGTTTTTGCAGGTGCTCTATTGATCTCGTCAATCAACACTACATTGGCAAAAATGGGTCCTGGTTTAAACTGAAATTCAGAATCCTTTAAATTAAAAATGGATGTACCCACTACATCTGATGGCATCAAGTCAGGTGTAAATTGCACCCTACTGAACTTAATGTTGAGTGTTTTAGCCAAAAGTTTTGCGGTGAGTGTTTTGGCAACTCCTGGTAGTCCCTCCAGAAGAACATGTCCATCAGACAACAAGCTTACAATAAGCATGTCTATTAACTGATGCTGCCCCACAATAATTTTTGCTATCTCGTCCCGAACCTTGTCAGTAGCAATTTTTAAATCGGTAAGATCTACCCTTGTAACCGCAGTGGTTGGTTCGGTAATTGGGGTTTCGTTGTTTAATTCAGGTGTTTCCATTATAAAGATGCTTTAGTATAAAATGATTCTATTTTTTTATTCAGGTCTAACAATTGTGATTCGGTAATTTTTTCTGCCTTCTTGATAAAATCAAACATTTTAATCAATTGACGAATGTCCTCCTGTGATACTCCTGATTTACTAGCCAAGGAATCTACAAAACTTTCGTCTAACACTGACGTGTTTATATAATATTTGGTTCTAATCTTTTCCAAAAAAAATTGGATTTTTTTATTGGCCAAATTAGCATGGTTTTTTTGCTGAAAATAGAGTCTGCCTGTTGTTTCAACGAACTCCAAGGTACTGTTTCTGGGAGGAGTAACTATTGGTATTGCCCTTTGTCTGCGCTTACTTTGAAACAAAATAAATATCCCAACAAAGGATAATAAGATATAATATGCCCACCTTAATTGGGGATTTTTTAAAATAAATCTCAGTTCAGTAGAACTTTCCTGACTTCCACCAGCACTATAATACTCGCTCCATAAGGTTTTAGTTTTTGGCAAATACGAGAAACAATTACTTATATATTCATATTGTTCTGATTCGTGCAGCATATTAAAATTGGTAAAAATTAGTGGATTGCTATGATAGTATAAATTACCTGAACCATAACTCACTTTAATAAAATGAGGTTGATAATCGATAGATTGAGAAAGAATTGTATAATCCATTTCTAGCGTAGTATCATGTAAAATATAATTAAACAAATGATCATATTGAAAGCTATAATCCTGGTTATTAAAGTTTCTATTAGTAAAAGATAAGGTTACGGAATCGGCAGCATCAGCCGGAAACATATGATAACCAGTATTCGATAAGCCAAGGGTATCTGCCAACGGGCCGCTAAATTCTTGTGCCGCGATAAAAACATTATTGCCTCGGTCTAAAAATTCTAAAATTGCATCCTGATCAACATCGGATGTTTTGACGGCTGAAGCCAAATATATTACGTTAAACGCATTTAAATTATCATGAAGATATTCATAAGGAGATGCATTATTATGAATAACGTTATCCTTGCCAAAAATATCCTCTAAAAATGCATAGGTCACTTCCGCGCCATAAGGATTCTTGTCCTTCATTTTATACGTGGCTAACCAACTAACTGAATTGGGCGTATTGGCATTTACTAAAATAAATAGCAAGGCTAAAATGGCGAGTATGATATAATATCTTTTAGCCATTAAATACCGCAGTTTTAATTTTAACGGAGGTATTTGCCAATTCCTCAAAAGTTGATTTGTTGGCGATATAAAAAGATTGATCAATCTTCCATTCACCATACCATACCCTATCAAAAATATTCACACAATTTACAAAAGGAGAATAAATATTCGTGCCCTTTAACTCATATAAATATTGATGATTGGTCTTATTTGGATCCCAATAAATAAGTTCGGCATCCGACAAATTTTTTAACATCTTTAAAAAATGTAATCTAATAGCCCTTCGATAATCACCATCCTTTTCGGCATCACGAATATCCTTGTCAAACTCAATCTCATGAATATTTTCCTCTTCTACTTCATATTGTTGCTCAACAACGGCCCCCTTGCCAGCAATCCAGGTTCTGAATTTCACCTTGCTCAATCCAAAAATCAATAAAAT
>JBEIQI010000342.1:0-2431 GCA_040376605.1 Flavobacteriales bacterium
ACCATCAATATATGCCTTCCACCCTGCAGGATAATAGATCTCACTAAATACGGCTAATTGATCTTCACTGGAATTAAAGTCGTACTCAATTAATCTTGGAGTTAATTTTACAATATTAATTTTTGCGGTGCTATCAGGGCGAAGATTTTGTTTGTTCACCTTAGATTCAAACTTTTTATCGATTACCGCCGTTGTTTTGGTATTCAACGTTTTTAATGAACCCAATTCTGCATCTGCATCCTCCACCACTTGAACATCGCTAACGGTCCATGCAGCACCATTGGCATATCTATTAGGTAAAGGACCAGAATTTGGATCGAAAATAAAATATTTTGTATTCAGCATATTGAGTACTCCAGCAGTACTTAACAATGAATCAATTTTATCAGGTGATCCGGCGAATACTCTATTGATTTCAGGATAGATTCCTTTTTCAACCAACTCCTGATATCTTTTTAATTTGGCTCCACTATAACCACCTAATGATTGATGGAAATAACTGGTGGTAGCATCATTAAATGGACTTACGGATAAATTCAACACTCTCTTATGGATAGATTTATCACTTAATATGGCTTGATCAGCCATTGAAGGAGAAAACTTTTTATCGGCCGATTTAGGTTGTTGAAATATTTTCTCGTTACCCACCATCGTATCTTTGCTCAGGAATCTTTGATCATAATTCCAAACATCCACTAAAATGATACCTCCTACAATGGCTACCATTATTTTCCAGTTATATACTTTGAAAGCATATAATCCAATTGCTACTGAGCCAAGAATCATAATGAGAAGTGATCTTAAAACATCCGCTTTAAAAATGGCGATTCTTCCATTTTCAATACTTGAGATGGTTTGATAAATCATTTTTTCATCCGCATTTTGCGATTTTAGGGCTTCGGTAATGATTTCTTTTTCACTCATTACCTTTCCAATTTTATCCACCATATGAGCTGGCTTGGTAAATGATTGGAATGCTGTTGGCACAGCGTACATAGCCAATAGTACCAGAACAATAACCCCTAAAGCACCTACCAACACATGTTTATTTTGGAATTTTCCAAAGCTGGGTTTTTCTAAAAATTCTGGTTCATTCACCAATCGTGCCAACATAAAACTGGCCAATAAAGGAATACAGAAAGTAATAACAATTATAATTGAATTAACCGCACGGAATTTATTGTATAGCGGGAAATGATCAATGAAAAAGTTGGTGAATCCCATATAATTTTTACCCCAACTGAGGAATAAAGTAATTAGAAAAGCGGGAATGATAATCCACTTAACAGGATGTTTAACGAAAAGAAACCCAATGAGGAATAAGGCAAAAATCAGCACACTGGAATAAATACCTCCACCGGCTAGATCCGTTCCTCCCCAATAAGTTTCTATAATTTCGCCATATTCTTGGTAAACGAGTCCTTCTACCTGGCCAACTAAATTTTTGTCCTTACCCATAGCTTCTTTCGCCTTGTCGTTATTTACAAGTTGATTTCCACTATTAAACCCTTTGTAATTAGGCACTAGGAAACTATAGATATCATCTTTGCCGCTGCTGTAGCCAACAATGTAAGAACGATCTAATCCATTGGTTTGATCGGCTGAAGAGGCGGTTAATTTAAGGTCTGATTTACCTCTGGTACTATAAGCAGTATATTCGTTAGTTGGTAAAAGTTTATTAGCATTACTAACTACACCAACCGCCATCATGAGTGCAACCAATGCGGAGGAGATAATAGCATGCTTGAATTCTTTTTTAATTATAGCATTAACAAAGAGATATATCAGATAAAAGGAAAGGAAGAAAACAAAATAATAATAGGTCATTTGTGGATGATTTACTAAAATTTCAACACTAGTAGCTACACCCGTAAGCAATGCTCCCCATAGATAGTTTTTCTTAAATATGAGATTGATCCCGGCAATGATTAAAGGAAAGAAGGCAATGGCCCACAATTTTGCATAATGCCCAGCAACCACAATACCTACATTATAGGAGCAAAATCCATACGCTATGGCGCCAACGGCGGAGGCATAAGGTTTAAATCCAAATGTATTAAGCAGTATGTAAAAGCATAACATGGCCCAAAACATTTGGGAAGCGGGGGTTGGAATAAAGTTTGCTACCGCACTAAATACCTTGCCAACTAAATTGTTTTTTTGCTGATAAGAAATCGTATAGGCAGGCATTCCGCTAAACATATTGTTCATCCAGAGTGCCTCTTCACCTTCTGCTTTTCGGTAATCCACAATTTCCTTGGCAGCACCTCTAAATTGTGTATCATCATGACTTACCAATCGGCTGCCATCTAACAAGGCACTATTGTACATCAGGGCAATGAGTAAAAATAATACTACCGCAACTCCATGAGGTAATAATGCTTTCCAGTTTATTTGATTCATAGTCTTCTACTTAAACGTTGTAAAAATA
>JBEIQI010000242.1:0-4718 GCA_040376605.1 Flavobacteriales bacterium
ATAATACTCAAGTGAATACTAATAAAACCAATGCTAATAGCAATGTAAACAATAAGAATAATAATTCAAATACCAATACAACCACTTATAAACGTTGGGATAATTACAAAGCAGATGTAAATATTTCACCGAATAAATCAGACAATAGTAACCTGTCAAAAAGCGGGGTATTTTCTGAAGGTAGCAGGAACAATAATTATGAGTACAAAGGCTCTACAATGCCTACTAATAAAAATCCTACAAATGTAGGCACTGATAATAAAGGTAAGGATCCAAAAAAATAATGAAAACAAAATTAATTCCTTTCCTTTTTTTTAAAAGAAAAATAGTAATCAGTTTTTCTGCTCTCTTTTTGTTATTAAACATTTCTTATTGTCAACAATATGCTTTTGATGCCTTAAAATTTTCTTTCCCTTACCAAACAGGTACTGCAAGATTTGTGGGCATGGGAGGTGCTATGGGAGCCTTAGGTGCTGATGTGAGTTGTATTGCCAACAATCCTGCGGGTTTAGGCTTAATGAGAAATACAGAGTTTAGTGTTTCGCCGGCTATGTTTTTTAATTTTACTGAATCTGATTATGAAAATGTAAAATACTCGGAAGATAAATTTGTATTTAACGTAGGTAGCATTGGTGCAGTTTATTCTAAACATTATAACAAGGATAAAACTACGGGTGTTCAATTTTTAAACTTTGGATTATCTTATCAACGAACCAATAATTTTAATAATAATGTTTTTTTTACGGGTATTGATTCTGTTTTTTCAATGGCACAATCCTTTACTGATGCTGCTCAAGGTTTTACACCCAATGTTCTTCATTCAGATTTTGAACAGTTAGCTCTAAATACTCAGCTCATTGATACTGTTGGGAATAATAGTAGTTACGAAAATTTGGGATTAATGAACAACCAAGTGAAGGGTTTTTCACGTCAAAATTTAAATAGTGGCTCAACCGGAGATATTTTACTTTCTGGTGCCATTAATTTGGGTAATAAACTTTATATTGGAACTTCATTTTCCATTTCCATTTTAAATTATAAAAGAGAAAACAACTATTCAGAAACAGATATCAATAATTTGAATACTCGATTTCATCAATTAAATTTCAAAGAGGTCATTGATGTTTCTGGGTTAGGGGTGAATGTAAAGGTAGGAGTTATTTACAAACCAATTGATTGGTTTAGGGTTGGGTTTGCGTTTCATACACCCACATGGTACGGCATTTCTGAAGATAGTTATGCAGAGCTTACCACCAATCTTAATTTTGGACAATTTAAATCCAAGTCATCCACTCAATTATTCGATTATACATTGGCTACTCCCTGGCGTATGCAAGGTTCATTGGGATTTCTGCCATTAAAGAAATTGGCTATTGGCCTTGAGTATGAATTTGCAGACTATACCAATATGAATTTAAGACCAAGTTCGAATGAGTTTTTAGCGGAAAATAATTATATCGATACGGTTTTTTCTGCCTCTCATATTATTCGAATTGGAACAGAATTGAAATTAGATCCATTTAAGATTCGTGTCGGATATAATTTTCAATCAGATCCTTTTAAAAAAACAGCCTTATTAACCAATGCATTCCATAATCTTTCTTTGGGCGGTGGATTTAAAATGGTTATTGGCAGGAATAAAAAAAGAGAAAGATATTGGGTGTTCGATTTAACCTATTTGGTTACCCTAACCAGTGGACAAATTTCAGCCAACAATTACGCTGCCATACCCAGATATGCTCAATTAAAAACCGGTATGCATCATGTAATTGGTACCGTAGGATTTCAATTTTAAAACAGTACAGTTTGTATCATCTCTTGATTGATAATACAAAATCCCGAACGATTATTTATTTTCAATCAAATCTACAGAGATGGGAAGATGATCGCTATAACCTCCTAAATACTTGGGGCCGGCATATGTTCTAAATGGCCTTTCTCCTAAATACTTTTCATCCGTTTCTATTAACCAGGATGCTTTAAAGATTAATGGATATGACATTGTAATATTATTTTCTTTGTTTAATAAGGAATAGGATAAAATGACCTGATCTAAACAATGCCAATGTTCTTGAAATTTTTCGGTACCAATTTCTTTTTTATGATAACCATACATCCCGTTGTATAGGTTCTTGGAATTTGTTGGAATGCTATCGCCTTTAGCCCCTAAGGTTTCATAAATGCTAATATCCCCCGGTTCATCATTAAAATCACCCATGATAATAATATTTGCCTGAGCATTTAAATTGAAAATTGAATCCACTTGTTGTCGTAACGTCTTGGCAGCAATTATTCTTCGAGGTTCACTTTTGGCTTGTCCGCCAGATCTTGAAGGCCAATGGTTGATAAAAACATGAATGGTATCTTTTTTAAAAATGGTACCTGTTACATATAAAATATCTCGGGTGGTAGAGCTACTATCAGGAGTTATATCCACTCGAATGGCTTTAAATGAAATGGGTTTAAATAGTTTGGGATGATATATTAAACCTACATCAATACCTCTTTTATCCGGAGAATCTTGATGAATAATTTCATAGCCATGTTTGATAAAGGGGGTTTTAGAAACCAGGTCATATAAAACACTTCGATTTTCAATTTCACAAAAGCCAACAATTGCAGGAGGATCCCATTCCCCAATAGCAGTGATAGTTTTATAAATATGATCTAATTTATCCAGGTATCTCCCAAAATTCCATCCTCTGGTTCCTGCTGGGGTAAACTCATCATCATTGGTTAATGGATCGTTGATTGTATCAAATAAATTTTCGACATTATAAAATGCCAGTCGCACTTTATTAGTGTTTTGTGAACTTACTTCCTGGATGCAAAGTGCCCAAAACATGAAGAATAAAATCAAGTAGATGATTTGATTTTTAGCCATGAGTTAAAGTTATTAATTTTTTAATATTTGAATTTATGCTAAAATGATTTAGGTTATTATTACAGTTTTATATTGGGGAACCAGGCCTTTAATTATATCTTTGATCTCATAATTATCAAGACCCAATTCATGAAAAAATCAATCATTTTTGTTGTTGCTTTTATTTGCATGTCATTTCTTAAGGCGCAATTAACACCTGTTGAAAATCCATATCAATCTTCTTTTAATCAGGCTTATCTTACTTATCCGGAAATACCGAAAGGTTTATTGGAAGCCATTTCATTTCAACAGACAAGGATGACTCATTTAGCGGAAGATATGCCTGCTTCATGCACTGGTATGCCAAAATATTTGGGGGTAATGGGATTAATTGAAAACGGAGAAAATTATTTCAACGAAAATTTGCATTTTATTTCTTTATGTTCCGGAATTGATGTGCAAACTTTAAAAACAAATCCACATCATGAAATTATGGCATTTGCCAAAACATATCACGATATTTTGTTGGAGCATCATGCTTTAAACGAATCAATTGAAAATAAATTATGGTTATTACAATTTATTACTGAAATTCCATTGCGGCTTCAAATTACGGGCAACAACTATGCTTTTGACACCTATTTATATGGGCTGATACAATTTTTAAACAATTCAGAAATGCAAACATTTTATGGTTTCTATCATGAACCCATAAACGAACGTTTGTTTTTTGGTGAAGCGAAATGGAATATATTGTCGGCTAGAATCATTTCCGTTTATCCCGACCATATAGAAAATGAATTACATGATACCTATGTTATAAGCAGTTCTTCATCGGAAGGAAATAGGACGGCCGATTATGGACCTGCTTTATGGAATCCAGCAGCAGCATGTAATTATAGTTCAAGAGCAGGAGTACCTATTAGTGCAGTTACAGTTCATACGGTGCAAGGGTCTTATTCTGGTTGTATTTCTTGGTTTCAAAATTGTGCAGCTTCAGTAAGTGCCCATTATGTGATGCGATCTTCCGATGGACAAGTAACACAGCAGGTTTTAGAAAGTAATAAGGCATGGCATGTAGGTTCTGAAAATCCTTATACCGTAGGAATAGAACATGAAGGATTTGTAAATAATCCAGCATGGTATACGACGGCTATGTATAATTCATCGGCAGCTTTGTCTGCAGATATCGCCACTAGTTATGGAATCGACAAAATTCGAACAGGTTGGTGGCCCTGGATGGCTAGCACTATTTATGCTAACGACGGAATACCAGGGACTTGTGTGAAAATAAAAGGTCATCAACATTACCCAAATCAATCACATGTCGATCCGGGTGTGAACTGGGATTGGAATCGTTATTTTAAATTGATACATCCAACACCAGCTGCAACAATGATTACAACTGCAAGTGGAAACTTTTATGACAGTGGTGGAAGTGGAGGGAATTATCTGGATGACGAAAGAATAATTACCACCATTGCACCATTAGGGGCTGCTACCGTTACCATTACCTTCAATAGTTTTAATTTAGAAAACACCTGGGACTATCTTTATATTTATGATGGTGCTGATATTAATTCACCTTTGATTGGTTATTATACCGGAACCAGTAATCCTGGAACAATTACATCTTCAGCAGGAGTTATAACCTTCGAATTTCGATCGGATTGTTCAACTCAGGCTCCCGGCTGGCAAGCTGTATTTACAAGTAATTCAGCACCAAATTCCGGAGACTCTATTCCACCGGTAACTGCCCTAAACATTCTTAATACATGGCAAACAACCGACTTCGATGCTCAATTTACCGATGCGGATGAAATGGGTGGAAGTGGATTAAAAAAGTCTTATTATC
>JBEIQI010000044.1:0-16439 GCA_040376605.1 Flavobacteriales bacterium
AAAATTTTCTCGCTAGGCACCCAAATTAATCTACATTGGCTTCATATTGGAGATATTTATGGAAATAAAGTAACCGCCAGTGGATCCATTTCCTTCTTGGTAAAGCCTTTAAAAAATTGGATTATTGCAGCTAATATTTACAATATAACCGCTACTCCTATTTCAATTGATGATCGCGACCGCATCAATACTATATTTAGATTAGGATCTACTTATCATATTGCTGAAAAATTATTGATTAGTATTGAAGGTGAAGCCAGCTTGCAATATGATCCATCCTTTAAAGCAGGAATAGAATATAAACCCATTCAATTGCTCGCCATCAGAGCTGGGATTAATACCTATCCGATGAGCCCCACTTTTGGATTTGGGATAAATTATAAAAAAGTATTATTTGATTTTGCCGGAAAATGGCATCCTGTATTAGGATTCTCACCCATCGCTTCATTGGCTTATTCATTTGGCAAATGAACACTGGGGTAAAATACATTTTTGCAATTTTGTGTTTTGCAATCTGTCCTTTTGTATTTTCTCAAAACAATAACGAAACGATAAAAGGCGAAGTAATAGATAGGCTACTAGAATCCATCGCCGAACAAAATGGAGATGAAGCAGACTATACCAACCTGTTAGAATGGCTGGATGAATATTTCTATAATCCTCTTAATATTAATACTGCAAGCGAAGAGGATCTCCAGAAACTAGTGATTATCGATGAAAAACAAATTGTTGAATTAAAAAGATATATTGAAATACATGGTCCATTATTAAGTATTTACGAGCTACAATTAGTTAAGGGATGGAATAAAGAAACAATTTTCTTAATACTTCCTTTCATAAAAGTTATTCCTGCTTTAGAAGAAAAAAATAGAAGTTTTGCCAATTATCTTCAACATGGCAAACATGAAATGCTATTTAGGTATCAGCAAATTATTGAGGAACAGGAGGGGTTTATGAAAGATTCCACCAGTAATAATAATTATTTAGGAATCCCTCAACAACTCTATCTGAGATATCGTTACAGTCATACCGATAAATATAGCATTGGTGTAACCGCCAAAAAGGATCGAGGAGAAGAATTTTTTTCTGGAAATAATTTACGAGGATTCGATTTCTATTCGGGCCATATCCTTATAAAAAAATTGTGGAAGTTCAATACAATTGCATTGGGCGATTATCAAATGCAAATAGGACAAGGTCTAAATTTCTGGAAAGGATTTGGATTCCGTAAATCGGCATTTAGCACTTCTATCATGCGAAATGCACGAGGACTAGGAGCATATACATCGGCCAACAGCAATAATTATTTACGAGGGGGTGCCTTTGAATTGGAACTTTGGAAATTCAAATTCTCTTCCTTTTTTTCTTACGATATTAAAGATGCCAGCACCGATTCAACCGTTACTGAAGAGGTAATTACCAGTATTAGTAACACAGGTTTACATAGAACAGAAAATGAAATGAATAAACGTGAAAGATTTTCGGAAATGATAGTCGGGAATTACGTGCAATTCAATCATTCGTTTCTAAAAATAGGCGGAGGTATATATTATACACGCTATAGTTTAAATTTTCAGCAAGGAAATCAGCCCTATGACTTGCACGACTTCGCCGGAAATTATCAATTAAATGGAGGCATAGATTACAAAATGCGCATCGGGAATGTCTTTTTATTTGGAGAATTTGGCTTGGATAAAGATTTTAATTATGCCTTAATTCAAGGTCTTGAAACTTCTGTGAATGGATTTCATTTCTCCATGAGCTACAGAGACTATTCGTTGGGTTACAATAACAATCACTCGAATGCTTTTGGGGAAAATACTGAGGCAAAAAATGAACGCGGTTTTTACTTGGGTATGCAAGGTGCCATATTCAATAAAGTAAGCTTTAATTCGTATTTTGACATTTATCAATTCCCTTGGTTACGCTACAATGTAGATGCACCTTCATGGGGTTTTGATGGTATTGTTCAAATAAACTATACTCCATCCTATAACACGGATCTATATATTCGATATAAAACATCTCAAAAATCACAAAACAGCGTAGAAAATGATACCTATTTAGATCCGCTTATAAATATCAATCAACATAACCTACGATTCCATGCTGTATTTAAAGTGCATTCCAGTATAACTTTAAAGTCGAGAATGGAAGCAACTCTTATTTCCCGGGCAGATGCTCCATTAAAATGGGGATATTTAGGATATCAAGACGTTAACTGGCATCCTAAAAGAATACCCATCTCCGCTTCGGCAAGGTTTGCTATATTTAAGACGGATGATTTTGATACCAGAATGTATGCCTATGAAAATGATTTATTATATAATTTCTCAGTCCCATTCTACTATAATACAGGTATACGCTGGTACATTAATTTCAGTTACAAACCCATCAAAGGGCTTAGCGTAGCGCTGAGATTATCACAATTTGTTTACCCCGAAGAGGAAACGGTGGGAAGTGGATATGATCTGATATCGGGAATTACAAAAACAGAAATAAAAATTCAGGTGAGATATAGATTTGGCAACATCCACAAACAAAAGGGCTCAACCATTGATGAGACAATAGATTGAATCACCTCGACCCAAAAATCAGAATCATTTGGGTCCGATATAATGCAAAAGGCCCCCAGATTTGGAGGCCTTTTACTCGTATAAAATTATAAATAATCTAATATTAACAAGCCATCCCAAACTCAAGTTGCTCGGCCAATTCTTTTCTTCCCAAGAATATTCTACTCTTCACAGTGCCAATTGGCAAACATAATTCGTCTGCAATCTCTTTGTATTTGTATCCTTCGAAAAACATTTTAAGCGGTTCCTGAAAGTCCTTTTGCAAAGCCTCCATTTTCTTAACTACCTCTTTTTGTTCCATTTTTTTCTCCGGATCATATTGTTTATTGGTCTCCGGAATATTCAAGTAGTAAAGATCTGCGCTACCATCAAAAATAAGTCTCATCTTTTTTTCCTTACGATAATTGTTGATAAATATATTTTTCATGATGGTATATAACCATGCCTTCAAGTTGGTATCTTCTTTAAATTTTGATTCATAGATAAGTGCCTTTAGCATGGTCTCTTGAACTAAATCGTTAGCATCTTCCATATTTTTGGTTAAAGTAAATGCAAAATATTGGAGGGAGTCTCGGTGGCTTACTAATTGGTTTGAAAAATTTGCTGCATTTGATCTCATAACTTTAATTTTAATCAAATGTATTCTGTTTAACTTATTAAACAAATTATTAAACATTTATTTTGCAGTATTTAACAGTAGAAAAGGCGAAAAAGAACCTATAGTATTGATTATAAGATACTTAAATTTTAATACAAATATTTATTGTTTATGCTTTAACCCTATTACTTAAACGGGCTATAACATTTTGTTTAGGGTGTCAACCAAGTCTTGAACACGTTTAATCGGCTGAATGTTTGATTCCGACCTTAATTGAAGGGTAGCTCCTACAGGGCCACAAAAATAGATTGGTTTGCCAGGGAAGGCCTCCACTAGCCCATTTACAAGGACCTGTTCGCCTTGGCCCTCTTGACTAATGGTAACATAGGTCAATAAATAATCGGACATATATATTTTATCTACTTTGGAGAGATCGGATAGAGGAACAGATTGACCTAAGTACATTACATGATGACCGCGCCTCTTAATAAGATAATGAGCGAAAAGCAATCCCATCTCATGAGTTTCCTTATCAGGTAAAAATAAAAGGAATTTTTTTTGAGGCTCCGCAATAACCTGGTTCCCGTCAATCGCAACCAACAATTTCCTTCGAATAAGATTAGATATAAAATGTTCCTGGGCAATATCTACCTCATTGGTCATCCATAGTATCCCAATTTTGCTCAAAAAGGGAATAACTACTTTCATCATACAATCCTCAAAACCATATTTTAAGGTAGCATCCGCAATGTTTTTTTCAAAATTAACTTCATCTAATTCTAGCATACTAATTACCAAAGCATCTGTCATCAACTGAGCATACTTATCGCCAGATATTGAATTAGTATTTAAGTTTCTAAGCTCAAACTTCATTTGATCCCCTGACAATTCGAAAATCTTGGAGATTTTTTTACCGTGCTTCATCAACAGGGCTACATTGATAAGGAATTTGAGCTGCTGATCATCGTAATAACGAATATTAGTATCTGTTCTATAGGGTTGAACAGAATTGTACCTTTGTTCCCAAATCCGCAACGTATGGGCTTTTACTCCCGTTAATTGCTCTACATCTCTTATGCTATATTGCGCCACTTATCTTAGTTTATAAACAGTATAACAAAGGAATGCCATTTTTGTTCCCAGATAAACCCTGCTCATAATTGCTCATAAAAAAAGCCCACTACTGTGGGCTTCTTTTTATTTTAATTTAAAGGCTTTTTTTACCTTATCTACATAATCTAATTTCTCCCAGGTAAACAATTCCACTTTTACTTTTTTCTCATTTTCCTTACCCTTATTAAATATCTTGGTTACCACCTCATTTTTTCTTCCCATGTGACCATAAGCCGCAGTTTCCAAATAAATAGGATTTCTGAGTTTTAATCTTTCCTCGATAGCATAAGGGCGCATGTCAAAAATCTGTTCTACTTTTTTGGCAAGTTCTCCATCAGTCATATTAACTTTTGAAGTTCCATAAGTATCAATAAATAATCCACAAGGTTTAGCAACTCCAATTGCGTATGAAACTTGAACTAATACCTCATCACATAATCCGGCAGCTACCAGGTTTTTCGCGATATGGCGGGTTGCATAAGCAGCCGAACGATCTACCTTACTTGGATCTTTACCACTAAATGCTCCTCCTCCATGAGCTCCCTTACCACCATAGGTATCCACAATAATTTTTCTTCCAGTTAATCCAGTATCACCATGTGGACCGCCGATTACGAATTTTCCGGTTGGATTAATATGATAGGTAATTTTATCATTGAATAACTTCTGAAGCCCGGGCTTCAATTGTTTTTTTACACGAGGGATAATGACCTCAATAATATCCTTTCTGATCTTATCCAACATTTTTTTATCACTATCAAAATCATCATGTTGTGTAGAAACTACAATAGTGTCAATTCTGATAGGCTCATTATTGTCATTATATTCAATTGTAACCTGGCTTTTAGCATCAGGTCTTAAATACTTTAGTTCTTTACCGGCTCTTCTTGTTTTAGATAACTCCAATAATATTTTATGAGCTAAGTCTAACGCCAATGGCATATAATTTTCGGTTTCGCGGGTAGCGTAACCGAACATCATTCCTTGGTCACCCGCTCCCTGAGCATTTGCCTTGGCTTCGAAACTCAATTTTTTTACACTTCTATCTACCCCACGGTTAATATCTGCGCTTTGCTCATGAATGGCGCTAAAAATCCCACAGGAATTCGCTTCAAACATGTACTCACTTTTGGTATATCCAATATTGCGGATAACCTCACGTGCAATATCCTGCACATCTAAATAGCTTTTTGATTTCACTTCACCGGCAAGAACTACTTGACCAGTGGTAACTAATGTTTCGCAGGCTACTTTTGAATTTGCATCATACGCTAAAAAATGATCAATCAAGGCATCACTGATTTGATCTGAAATTTTATCTGGGTGTCCCTCAGATACTGATTCGGATGTAAATAAATATGGCATAAATTAAATTTTCAAATTAAACAGATTGCAAAATTAAAATAAAAATACAAGTTGCCTATTAATATCATTGTTTTGGGGTTTAGCGCCCATTAAAACTAGGGATGTGGTGTTTGGCCACCCTAAAATTAACAATATAATAGGTCTAGAACATTGAGCCATTTGATTTAAGCCTTCGATGGTTGAATAAATCCATCAAAAATCATATCCCCAGTCTCGTAATTAATGATACAAACAGCCATACCACTTCTAGCAACTTTTTGTTTTCGGTACACAAAGCACAACCAACTGCGATCTTCCAAATAAATCGTTTTAAAAAAATAGTCACTCATTCCCCTCATTTCATGGCGCTTCAATAAATTCCCTGCTCGATAAATCAACATAGAAAAATGATCCGCCTCATCGCCTTTATCAACAAAAATCAGACAATCCGAATGAATGGAATCAATAACCTCCGTATCCGTTTGAACGGAATCAAACCTATAAATTTTTAATGCACCGTTCTGCTCATCGTCAAAATCCTCCTTCCCATGAACAAAAGAAAACGGAACATTTAACTTATGTGAAAGTTGAGCTATGCTTCTTTTTACAAATTCACTTTTAAGATCGAGATTTTTGCCCTGCTGACTTCCACCTTTTGTAAACTTTAATTGTTGTAAATCTAGAACATAGTGTTCAAAAATATCAAATGAATCCCCATACTCGGGCATAATACGTCTAGCACCCAAAACATGAATAAATGCCCCACCTTTATCTTTCAAGAAATACTCTGCAAAAGTTAATGGCTCCAATTTTTTATATCGAACCAAAATCAACACAAAAATCCCGGTAAATAATATTGAACCTAAAATAATTATAACTGATGTAAAATCCATAGTATCTATTTATTGGGACTAATATATAACAAATGCCACTTAATTAATAAGTGGCATTCTAGTTTTCTTCTTTAACAAAATCGAATGTTCCTAATAATAAACATCCAACAAATTCTAATTCGATTCATCATGATATTCCATGAATTCAAAATCAAATCAGCGAATCCAATGATTTTAATTAATAATGGTTTTATATGAAAACCCATTAAAATGATGGATCCAAATAATACCCAAAACAACCCCGTCATTTTCAAAATAACGATTAGCTGAGCAAATTGGAAAAATAACAGAATCATTAATCCGGACTCCATTATAATTGAAAGCATCATGTCAAATAATACCTCTTCAAAAAAGGCTTCTTTCGCATGCAATAAAATAAGAAGTGCAAGGGCAATCCTTTTCATAGTAGCCTTCAAATAAGACCTTCTAACAAGCACTCCTAAAAACCATTGAATAGCAAAATAAACGGCAAGTCTACTGAAGGCCTCCAAATCATTTGAATGATACACACTCATCGATTTCTGTAAAATCTTTACGAAAGATAACTCAAAAGCAATGGGCATGGCCACATAGAGGATGAGTTCGTAAAGCACTGTAAATAATTGATTTTTCTTCAGGCTATCCCTAGCCAGCACTGGTGTTTTCATGTTTTAATGAATTTAATGGTTAAACAAAAAAAATCCTGATAACCGTTGGGCTATCAGGATCGCAAACTTTTTATCTTTTTTAGTTATTTCTCTCTAAATAAAATGCCATACGATCCCAAGCCTCTGTTCATTTGAATCCAACAGATGTTTGAGTGAATAAAATTGAATCGTATGATCTGCATTTTTTGCATGGCACAAATGTAGAATTATTTTTTAAAAAATTCCCATTCACTATTAATTTATTAGGATGATAACTTGAACTTATTATTAATTTTAATAGCATTGGATTGACGAAACGTTGCATTATCCCTGTATACAATTCACGAAAAGACAAGTGTTTACGCCCTAGTGATAAACAACGTGGGAGCTTATGGGTAAGGGCAATCCTTAGAGACCTTTAATTAAACAAGTGTCTTTAATTAAAGGTTTTTCATAGGATCGTTTCCCCAAAACATACATTCAACAAAGGTTGCAACACATGATATCCAAATTGGCAACAAGGGGAAGGGATCCAAGGATTTGGAAGATCACATTTTGATTATATACTCCAGCTGATGGATGGAAACCAGAACCATTCCTCTTACGGCCGAAATATCCAATGGTAAAAAGATTACCGCAAAACAACCCTTGGCTGGTTCGTCATAAATGAAGCATACCAGCCTAAATTGAGGGCTACATGGTATTGAATTTAATAAAATCATCCCGATTTTATTAAAAAATGGCTTTACTTTTTAACAATCGGTCTACTTTATTGTTAATCCTGCATCTATATAGTAACTTTAATCATTATTCCCGAGTTGTATGAAAACAATATATATCCTGCTAGGTATTTTAACCATTAGTATAAGTACACTTTTCTCTCAGCAGCAAGAAGGCATGATTGCCGGCAAACATAACTATACCACATTTACGAAAATCCAAAACAGTATTGATAATGAGGTAAGAACCTTTAACAAAGGGCATGAAGCCCACCCAGAGTTAGGCCAATTATTTGCCAACAGCCCATGTGAGGATTGTTTTGAATTAATTGACAAACGGACCGAAACCTCTAAATTTTTTATTCAAAAAGGAACCAATGGCCAGTATGTGCATCAGCAAAGCTCCATTGAATTAATGCACCTAAAAGATGACAATGGAAACTTTATCACTGTCAACTCTAATCTTCAACCTGATTCTGTTGAACCAGGATTATACTCAGCTGCAATACAGCCCATTCCGGTTGGAATTAGTACGAGTAGAAAATTCGCCTTCCTTGGATCAGAAAACAATCGAATATATTTTAATAAGGAATTGGTTTTAATTTTTATACCAACCGGCCAACAAGAGCAAATAATAGGGCCTGCCAATTGGAATAACTATACTGTAGGAGATGACGGTATTTACATTACCGAGGCATGGCCGGGTATTGATATTGAAATGTATACTGCAAGGGGTCAAATAAAAACCAACTATATAATTAAACATACATTACCTGAATTTCAAAATGGGCAATTAAAGATTAGAGATCATTTGCAAACAGATCAAGGACTTCGTCTGCATGCCTTAGGAGAAAATGATTTTTTTGGGGAAATAGAAGTAATTGACCAAAACGAAAATATTGTTTATTTAATTGAACCAGCAGTGGCATTCGACAATCAAGTGAAAGAGGGTGGTAAGGCTGCGTTAAATTATGAACTTGAAGGATCCGTATTGGACATCATTATACCACAAGAGTGGATTAATAGAGATCCGTCCGTTTATCCTATTATTATCGACCCATTAGTTTCAGGTACTGCTAATATGGCCATTGGAGGATCAGGATACAATGCCGTTTGTTTTACTGGTGGCTGTGCCTATAATTTACCTGTTCTAGTGCCTGCAGCAATAACTATAAGTGATATTAGATGGACCTTTAATTATAATGCAGTAGGTGCATGTTGGTTAAATGATGGTGCTGTGGACTTTCAGCTTGGGGCTTGCAGAAGCCCAAATGTTGCAGGGTTCTTTTGGTTTTGTAATCTAGTCGGTGGAGGTACGTGTAACGGAAATAATATATCGATCTTTACCGATGTTCAACCGTGTATTCCGGCTCCAAACTGCGCCGCCTATAATATGAACTTCACCATGCGTTTTTATAGATGTTTTAGTGCTGGTGCAGGTTGCTCTAACGCATGTATCGGTGCTGCGAGTCCTTGGACTATGGTTGTCTCGGGAAGAACAGTTGAACCAAATGGCTTGGTAACCAATTTGCCTGCGGTAACAATTTGTCAAGGCAACTCAACTACCCTAACAGCAGTAGGACAAAATGGTGTACCTCCTTATAATTATACGTGGAACCCAGGTGCGTTGCCAGGATCACCAAGTGTAAGCCCAGCAGCCACCACCACTTATACTGTAACAATTACAGATGCTTGTGGCAATACAACCACCGCTACAAAACTTGTGAATGTGACTTTGAATAATAATCCTGGATTCACCATTAATCCTAATCCGGCTTGTGTTGGTCAACCGGTAGCTATTAGTGGCTTAGGTGCAGGCGCTTCGGGGAATTATGATTGGCTAATACCAAGTAGCAGTAACCCTGCGGTTAATAATAATCAAAACCCAAATGTAACCTATGCCGCTGCCGGAACATTTCCTATTACTCTCAATTATGCAAACGGGACCTGTGTATTCCCATTGGTACAAAACATTACAATAGATCCCTTAAGTGCCCCAACTATCAATATTGTTGCGGCACCAGCAGGTGCAGTTTGTGCAGGCACCAATGTAACCTTTACTGCTAATATCACCAATGGAGGTCCTGCACCAACCTACCAATGGCAGGTTAACGGTGTCAACGTAGGAACTAACTCAAATACGTATTCAAATAATGGTTTACTAAACGGTGATATTGTTACCTGTATTTTAACCTCGAGTTCCGCGTGTGCATCGCCAGCCACAGCAAATTCAAATGCTATTGTGATGGTTATAACACCTCCAGTTGCACCTACCATTAATATTGTAGCTGTTCCAGCCGGACCAATTTGTGCAGGTACGAATGTAACCTTCACTGGTTATATTACCAATGGAGGACCAGCCCCTGCTTATCAATGGCAAGTGAATGGGGTTAACGTGGGTGTTAATTCAAATACATTCTCATCTGCTACTTTGATTAATGGAGATATTGTGACATGTATTTTAACATCCAATGATCCCTGCGCAAATCCAATAACGGCAACCTCCAATCCTATTGTTATGGTGGTGAATCCAATTCTTGCACCCACTATAAATATTGTGGCATTCCCTGCCGGACCCATTTGCAGTGGCACCAATGTTACATTTACCGCCAATATCACCAATGGTGGCGCAGCACCTGTATATCAATGGCAAATAAATGGGGTTAATGTTGGTGGAAACTCCAATACTTTTTCGTCAGCAACTCTTAACAATGGGGATTTGGTTACCTGCAATTTAACATCCAATGCAATTTGTGTGTCTCCATCAAATATAACATCCAATAATATTTTTTTGACTGTTATACCAACAGTAGTGCCTACTGTAAATATTGTTGCCTTACCAGCCGGACCTATATGTGCAGGAACAAATGTTGACTTTACCGCCAATATAACAAATGGTGGGGCTGCACCAATATTTCAATGGCAAGTGAATGGCATTAATACCGGTGTAAATTCGAGTACCTTTAATTCGAGTGGATTAAATAATGGAGATATTGTTTCGGTAATTCTCACTTCAAATGCACCATGTGCAAATCCTATAAATGTTAGCTCTAATAATATTGCCATGGTTGTTAATCCTTTGGTAACACCAACTATTAATATTATTTCTAATCCAGGAATGCCCATTTGTACTGGTTCTAATGTTGATTTTACAGCTAATATCACTAATGGAGGTATAGCTCCCATTTATCAATGGTTAGTAAATGGAGTGAACGTAGGTGCTAACTCAAATACGTATTCAACCAATACCCTAATTCCCGGAGATATTGTGAGTTGTACCCTAGTATCCAATGCCAATTGTTTAACAACGGCCAATGCTATTTCAAATAACATAATTATAAGTAATTTCCCACCAGTAAGCTTAAGCGTAAGTCCGGATGCTTCTATCTGCGAACAGGAAATTATTACTTTAACGGCTAACCCAGCAAATGGCAATCCGGCTGTATTTAATGTTGTTTGGCAACCAGGAAATTTAGCTGGGACGTCAATCACCATTTCACCGAATTCTACTACCACTTACACAGCAACGGTAACCGATGCTTGTGGATCTGCCGCTTCTGCAAGCACCATCGTAACGGTTAATCCTCCCCCAACGGCGGCCTTCACCTTTTCTCCTAATCCAGCTGATTTAACGCAACCAACCTTATTTACTGATGCTTCCATAGGTGCATCTCAATGGTTTTGGAATTTTGGTGATGGAAATACCTCCAACATTCAAAATCCGAGTTTTGAATTTACCTCCGGTGGCAATTACCCCATTGTTCTGATTGTTACCTCCCCTGATGGTTGTAAAGATACGACCATAGCTCAATTAATTATTGAAGACATCTTTAGCTTATTTATACCCTCAGCTTTTACCCCTAATGAAGATGAATCAAATCCTATATTTTACGCATATGGATTTGGCATGAAAACCTTTAAAATGGAAATTTTTGACAGATGGGGTGAGAATATTTTTACTAGCGATGATATTGAAAAAGGTTGGAATGGCCAACGTCAAAGCGGCACCATGGTACCACAGGGTATTTACAACTATAAAATAGATGTGGAGTTTACCAATGGTAAATCTCAAACATTACTTGGCAGGGTAACATTGATAAGATAAATAGCAGTTAATAAAACATTTCAGCGGATTAATCAGTAACTTCAAGCACCTATTAAATTGTAGGAAGTTGAATTAAACAGATAATTATATTTGAATATAATACCAATCCCATGAAAAAACTTTACTTTGTTATTCTTTTCGCCATCAGCTCCGGATCCTTTGCACAAGTTTACCACCCTATTCCTACCGATAGTGTATATTGGGTTGAACAAGAGCAAGGTTTAGACAATATGTTCAATTGCTACTTTACCACCTATAAGTGTATTTACCCAACAGGAAATGTTGTTATTCAAGGTAATACGTATACCGAATACAGGTGTAATTCAATCACTAATTATTATGCAATCATGCCTCCTGGATTTGGCTGTTCTCCTAACTATTCGCAAACAAACATTTTGTATACCTTTCTACGAAATGATACAATTGAGCAAAAAGTTTATGCCTATGATAGTTTGGGAAACCATCAGGATGTGTTGATCTTCGATTTTTCGGTCAACATTGGCGATACTGTTTATCCTGTGAGTTTATTTAACGGAGCAATTTATTCCTGTGCTTATGATACCTTTTTGGTAAGTGCTATCAATTACATTGATATTGGGGGAGAATTACGAGAAAAGATATCTTTAAACAAAACCACCAACACCAGCGATACCACCCTTCTTATTGAAGGAATTGGCTCTAATTTTGGCTTAGCTTACAGTATATACTGCCCGTTTGAATTTACAACTCAATTGGTTTGTTTTGATAACAATAACCTACACTATTCTCCCCCAGGCATGGGAAATAATAGTTATTGCACCAGGAATTTGGCAATAGAAGATAATGACAACCTGCTTAAACAATTTATATTTCCGATTTCAAATAATCATTATCTAATTCAAAACGAAGAGAATAATTCTATCAAAATCATTTGTTACGACATGTTAGGCAAATTTATTCTAGAAAAATCCTTCAGCGAATCTGGTTATCTATATTTCTCCGAAACATCATCGGGGGTTTATATAATGTATATTGAGTACAATGGGCAAACTGTTAAACCCTACAAGTTTATAGTCAACAACTAAGCAATACAGCAAGTTAAACCCTAGTCAGTCTTCTATAAGCCTTGCAGAGAGGTAGAAGTCGGCAGGTAAATGCATACCTAAACATTCATTAACAGCTTGATAATAGCAATTCTTGCTATCCTGCCTTATTATCCGTACCTTTGCACTCGATTTCACATACATCACATGAAGAATATTCGTAACATCGCAATTATTGCCCACGTTGACCACGGTAAGACTACATTGGTTGATAAGATCCTACATAGCTGTCAGCTGTTTAGAGATAACCAACAAACCGGAGAACTTATTTTGGATAACAACGACCTTGAAAGAGAACGTGGTATTACCATTGTAAGTAAGAACGTTAGTGTTAACTATAAAGGAACCAAGATCAATATCATTGATACTCCTGGTCACGCGGATTTTGGCGGGGAAGTGGAACGTGTATTAAATATGGCTGATGGTGTACTATTAATAGTAGATGCATTTGAAGGTCCAATGCCTCAAACACGTTACGTATTATCGAAAGCAATTGCATTGGGTAAAAAACCAATTGTAGTGATCAATAAAGTAGATAAAGAAAACTGCAAGCCTGAAGAAGTACAAGAGCATGTATTTGATTTAATGTTCAACCTAGGCGCTACTGAAGATCAATTGGATTTTGCTACTGTTTATGGTTCTGCTAAACAGGGTTGGATGAGTATGGATTATAAAAAACCAACTACTGATATATTCGCTTTATTGGATACCATCTTAGAAGTAATTCCTGCCCCAGTTGAAAACCCTGGAAGTTTACAAATGCAAATTACTTCTATTGACTACAATAACTTTATTGGAAGAATTGCCATTGGAAAAGTTACACGTGGAAGCATAAAATTAAATTCACCGGTGTCTCTTGTTAAAAGAGATGGAACGATACAAAAAAGTCGCGTTAAGGAACTCATGATTTTTGACGGGCTAGGTAAGGTTAAGGTGGAGGAAGTACAAAATGGTGATATCTGCGCAGTTGTAGGAGTTGAAGGGTTTGAAATTGCTGATACCATTGCTGATTTTGAAAATCCAGAAGGAATGAGCAACATCTCGATTGATGAACCTACCATGAGCATGTTATTCACTATTAACAATTCTCCATTTTACGGAAAAGAGGGTCAGTTTGTAACCAGCCGTCACCTTCGTGATCGTTTATATAAGGAAACAGAAAAAAACTTGGCACTTCGTGTAGAAGGAACACAACGTGAGGATTCATTTATGGTTTTTGGAAGAGGAATTCTTCACTTAGCTATTTTAATTGAAACCATGCGTCGCGAAGGTTATGAATTACAAATCGGACAACCACGTGTAATCATAAAAGAAATTGATGGCCGCAAATGTGAGCCTGTAGAAGAATTACATATCGATGTTCCAGAAGAATTTAGTGGAAAATGTATTGAGCAGGTTACCATGCGTAAAGGGGATATGACCATCATGCAACCTAAAGGAGATTTGATCCACTTAGAATTTCATATTCCATCGAGAGCCATTATTGGTTTAAGAACTGCCTTGTTAAACGTATCTGGTGGAGAAGCAGTAATGACCCATCGTTTTAAAGCTTATGAGCCTATTAAAGGTGAACCACAAAGACGATTAGCAGGAACCATGATTTCTATGGATACCGGAACAACGATTCCATATGCAATTGATAAATTACAAGACCGTGGAACTTTTTATGTAGATCCAGGGGTTGAAATTTATGAAGGACAAATTTTAGGTTCACATATCCGCGAAAATGATATCGTAGTTAATGTTACTAAAACGAAGAAGTTAACTAACATGCGTGCCTCTGGTACGGATGAAAAGATGCATATTGCACCTGCTGTAAAATTCTCATTAGAAGAAGCTATGGAATATATTCAAGAAGATGAATATGTGGAGATCACACCAAAAAGCATTCGTTTAAGAAAGATTTTATTGACTGAAAGCGATAGAGCTAGAAACAAAAATAAAGCTCTAGCCGGAACAAGTGTAGGAGCTTAACTCTATTTTGGATTTTAGATTTACGATTTTAGATTAATACAATCATACAGAAAGGGTTCAAGAAATTGAACCCTTTTTCATTTTACATTTCAGGGTTGACTTCTCTGGCTATTAAAAAAAATACCCCAAACTTTGGTTTGAGGTATTCACTTTAAAATTTAAAGACTATTTAGTTCTTTATAATAGATGTCTCACCTATTCTTCTGCCATTAGACGAAATCTCTAATATATAATTTCCATTAGCTAAACTACAAATATCAATGTTCATTAAATCTCCTTGCTATATTCCAGTTAACAATACCTTTCCGTTTACATCCACCACACTATATTCAGCATTCTCTATACCGTCGTTAGCAATGGTAAATATCCCTGTACTAGGATTTGGATACACTTGTAATGCATTCATTTCATTTTCATTGATGCTTGCTGGTGAGAATGTTCCTAATTCATATCCAAATAATACATTGTTAGGAGTACCTTGAATAATTCCTCCTAAAGTAACTTCACCAACCGCAATTTGATTACTAATAAATAATCCTCCTGCTAATCCACTCGTTAAAGAATTCGCTGGTCCAATATCAGTAAAGGCATCATGAGTAACAGCAGTGGTAGTACCCGCAGGAAGTTGAATTTGCTTTATTTGAGTAGTATTAGCGCCGCTTTGATCAAAGATCCATAAGAATGGACCACCTGCCGAATAGTTATCAATAGCACCACCATACATTCCAGTTAAACCATGAGTGGCAGCCGGTATTGTGCTTAAGGTAACACCAGACATATTGATAGCTTCGATATCCGTTGCAAAATTTCCAATCCAAAATCCACCAGCTCCACTGTTCAATGTAGAATCATAGGTGCAAAAACGAGCAAGAATGGGGCCGCCAATGGTTATATGAGGAGGTGCAAGAGTTTGAGTTATCGGGTCAATTCGGTATATCGTATTTGAATTAGCACCTGCATACAAATAGGTACCATCAGTAGTCAGAGATCGAACACCTGTTATACCTGCAATAACAAACTCATCCAACAATACACCTAAAGTGTTGAAACGATAAAGGGTATCAGAACCCCAACGTGAAACCCAATAATTACTATTATGATAACAAGCACCAGCCATACCTGCATCTCCTGATGCGGCTGCCGTTGTATTATAATTGAAATGAATATCCCAAAGTGCTTTTTCATGCATTTGATTTGGGCTCACCTCACTCAGATTAGGACATCGATCAAGGTTTTGATTAGACTGAGCCATGGAATTAAAATGGCCAAATAAAGTTATACCGAAAAGGAATACTGAAGTTTGTAATTTTTTTCTCATAGGATTAAAGTTAATTGGTTTAATTTTTTTAAAACTAAAACAAATATTTAGTAATTAAACAATTTTCCTGTTTTAATACATGATTCAATTA
>JBEIQI010000167.1:0-6847 GCA_040376605.1 Flavobacteriales bacterium
AGCACTTATGAGGACATGATGCCTTTTATTCAAAGAACTTTTAGAGGTGAGCAAAATGTATTGTGGCCTGATACCATTCGTTGGTTCAGCAAGTCTTCGGGCACAACGGATGGTCGTTCGAAATATATTCCTGTGTCAAGAGATTCATTGGAGTATACCCATTTTAGAAGCGGAAAAGATGTTTCGGCCATGTTCCTAAAAAATCACCCTTATACCGAAATATTTGGGGGTAAATGTTTAATGCTAACGGGTAGTGTTAGTCAAAATCCAGATTATAAAAAAGCCTGGAATGGAGATATAAGCGGAGTGCTTGTTAAACGATTGCCTGAATGGGCCAACTTTTTAAGGACCCCATCCAGAAACATTGCTTTAATGAATAATTGGGAGGAGAAAATTGAAAAAATTATTGAATCTACTCAATATGTTGATGTTCGATATATTGGCGGGGTTCCAAGTTGGATGTTGGTTCTGATGAATAAAATTTTACAAGCAACAGGCAAAAAGGATATAAGGGAAATTTGGCCCGGATTGCAGTTGTTTATTCATGGCGCGGTTAATTTTAGCCCTTATAGGTTGCCTTTTAAACAGCTCATTCCTCATGATGATATGTATTATTATGAAACCTATAATGCTTCCGAAGGTTTCTTCGCTTTACAAGATAATGATCATCACGGTGAAATGAGACTCATGGTGGATTATGGGATTTATTTTGAGTTTATTCCAATGGATGAAATTCATAAAGACAATCCCAGAACTTTATCCTTGCAAGAAATTGAACTGGATACTCATTATGCTTTGGTAATAAGCACCAATGGCGGACTCTGGAGATATAATATAGGCGATACCATTAAATTTACTTCTATTAGACCATATAGGATAATGGTTACAGGCAGAACTAAACATTTTATTAATGCTTTTGGCGAGGAGTTAATGGTGGAAAATGCTGAAAGAGCTATTGACTATGCATCTCAAAGAACCAAATCGTTGGTAAAGGAGTTTACAGCTGCTCCCGTTTATCTTTCTCAAAATCACTCGGGGGCCCATGAGTGGTTGGTTGAATTTGCTCATTTGCCAGAAAGTATTGAGGAGTTTACCAATTTATTGGACGATAAATTGAAAGAAATTAATTCGGATTATGAAGCCAAAAGGAAAGGTGATTATATTTTGCAAAGGCCTTTGGTACGTGTTTTGCCTAAAGGAAGTTTTTATCATTGGATGAAACATAAAGGGAAATTAGGAGCTCAACAAAAAGTTCCGCGATTACAAAACAATCGGGAACAATTGGAGGAGATTCTTTCATTGATTCAAACCTATAGTAAATGATTCAGCTGAAAAATCGAATATTCCTTCTGACGGCATTCATGCTGATCGGATTTCCTTTAAACGCTCAATTAACGTTGCTTAAATCCTATGTTATTAATGAATCTCAGGTTGCTGCGGTTGATTATATAGGGAATTATTACGTTCAGAATAACAACGAGTTATGGATGTTTAACAGGGCCGATACGGTCTTTCGTAAATTTAGCATTATCAGTTTATCGGACGTAACTAATATTGATGCCAGCAATGCTCTCAAGATTCAACTTTATTATAAGGAACTAGGGAAAATTATTTATATAGATAACAACGTTTCAGACTTTACTCAGTCTATTTCCCTTAACGATTTCGACTTAGCTCAAAGTACCCTGGTTTGTGCCTCTTATGATAATGGTTTTTGGACTTATTTGCCGGGGACCATGAGTTTGTTCCGGTACGATCAAAACCTTCATAGGGTGGTTAATATTGAGTCTATTGGTAGGTTTTTTCAATTGGACATGATGGAACCCACTTTTATGAAAGAATACTCGAATACGCTTTACATGTTTATACCGGATTATGGATTGTTGCTATTTGACGTTTTTGGAGCCTATATCCGAACGATTGCTTTAAGGGACCTGGTTTATCCCGATATTCAATCTGGGGAGCTCATTCATTTTAAAAATGACACCCTATTCTTTAAATCTTTACCGGAAATTAACCGCCAATTCAGCTTAGCTCTGCCTCATCACGATGGACTAAAATCCGTTAGATATTCTTCCGGTAAAGTATATATGCTCACAAATAAAAAATTGTTCATATATAAACTTCAGGAATAGGACTGATTCTTGCTTTTTTACTCAAAAAATTTGTTTTATTTGTACAACAAAACCCATTAGGGCATTATTAAACACAGCACAACCTTTACTTATGCATATAGCGATCGCAGGAAACATTGGCTCCGGAAAAACTACTTTAACAGCAAAGCTTGAAAAACATTATGACTGGATTGCTCATTATGAAGATACTGATGATAATCCATATTTGAATGATTTTTACGATGATATGCAAAGATGGTCGTACAATCTTCAGGTTTATTTTTTAAGAAGCCGGATTCAACAAATTGTGGATATTCGCAAAAGTGGGAAGGATGTTATTCAGGATAGAACCATTTATGAGGATGCCCATATTTTTGCACCTAATTTACATGCCATGGGTTTAATGAGTACCCGTGATTTTAATAACTATCAGGATTTGTTTAAATTGGTGGCTCAATTTATTCAACCACCTGATGTATTAATATATTTAAAAGCTTCAGTGCCGACTCTGGTTAATCAAATTCAAAAAAGAGGTCGGGAATACGAAAACAATATTCGTTTGGATTATTTAAAGCGTCTTAATGAAAGATATGATGCCTGGATTACTACCTATGATGCAGGAAAATTGTTGATTGTGGATGTTGACAATAATAACTTTTCGGAAGTTCCTGAAGATCTTGGTAAAATCATAAATTCGATTGATGCCGAGATAAACGGATTATTCTAAAGGCCTCTGTTTACGCCATTTCTTCTGTTTTTCTAAACAATTCTAATGAAGTCTTGTTTATTATCCTGAACATTGATATTAAAAACATGGCAGTAATTAAAGACTTGGTTGATAGACGGTATATTTCTGAAGATCATGAGGACCATATTTTTACAGGAGGAATACAAACCCCTCTAAGAAAAGATGCATTCCAACTTTCTGATCTGGAAAAAAGAAGCATCATTGAAACACATTTTAAAGCTATCATGGAAACATTGGGTTTAGACTTAAATGACGATAGTTTAAAAGGCACTCCTAGCCGGGTTGCTAAAATGTATGTTGAAGAAATATTTAGTGGTTTAAATCCTGCCAATAAACCTTCTGTTAGTTTATTTGAAAATAATTACCATTACAAAGAAATGTTGGTGGAGAAGAACATCAAGGTGCATTCTTTTTGCGAACACCATTTTGTGCCTATTTTAGGTAAGGCACATATAGCCTACATCTCAAGTGGTAAGGTGATAGGTTTGAGTAAAATTAACCGAATTGTGGATTATTTTTCGAGAAGACCTCAGGTGCAGGAACGTTTAACGATTCAAATTGCTGAAGAATTAATGGATGTTTTAGAAACACCGAATGTGGCTGTGTTAATTGAAGCTGAGCATTTATGTGTATCCATTAGAGGTATTCAGGATGTAGGCAGCAGTACCATCAGTTCTCACTTTTCTGGAAAGTTTGAAGAGGAAAATACAAGGAAAGAATTTTTAAGGTTGATTAAGCCTTAATTAAGGCTGGAAGATTCTATCCCAAAAGCTATACGTTTTATCTTTTACTAAAACGCATCCAATATCATAACCTCCTTCTTCGTACATTTTTCCATCTTCTCTCAGTTCGAAGGCATAAATATTCACATAAAACATATTGTCTTTTCTAATTAACTTATGGTTGGTAGCATTTTGGGCTCCATAATATTTAATATCAGCCGTTTTGTCCTGATAAAATTCTACATACTCAAGCGTTAAACAACTGGTGGATTTATATCTTCCTGCCCATTCAGCCTGCCCACAGCCAAATACAACCAAGCTTAGGCATACAATCAACACGAATTTTTTCATTCCTAATTTTTTATAATACGGTAGGTGATTTAACCGTTTCCTTTTTAACGGTTAAGGAGGCATGCACAAATTTCACAAATAGGGGATGCGGATTCATAACAGTACTTTTATATTCAGGATGAAATTGAACACCAACAAACCAAGGATGATTGGTAAGTTCAACTATTTCTACCAGTGATTTATCCGGATTAATGCCAGAAGCAATCATTCCTGCTTTTTCGTAATCTGCAATATATTCGTTATTAAATTCATATCTATGGCGATGTCTTTCACTAATGATATCTTTTTCGTAGATACTTCTTACTTTAGAACCTTCTTGTAATTTACAAGTATAGGCGCCTAGCCTCATGGTCCCACCTTTATTGATGTCATCACGCTGACCTTCCATAAAATCAATAACCGGATATGGGGTGCTTGGGTTAAATTCGGTGCTGTTGGCATGTTCAAATCCGAGTACATTTCTGGCAAATTCAATCACTGCACATTGCATTCCTAAACAAATGCCTAAAAATGGAATGTTCTTTTCTCGAACATGTTTAATGGCTCTTAATTTACCTTCAATTCCTCTGCTCCCAAAACCTGGCGCCACCAATACCCCGCTTAGGCTATTAAGAAGTTTTTCCATCTCCACTTGCTCCATTGCTTCTAAATCCTCGCTATGGATCCAACTCAATTCGACTTTGGTTTCATTCTTCACACCAGCGTGTATGATTGATTCTGCTATAGATTTATAGGCATCTTTTAATTCTACATATTTACCAACGATCCCAATTTTGGTAGTACTTGTTGGATTTTTAAATTTATACAAGAACTCTTCCCATTTAGAAAGATCCGTATCGTTATAGCCACTTATTTTTAATTTCTTTAAAACAACTACATCCAATTGTTCCTTTTTCATTAACATAGGAACATCATAAATGGTTTCAGCATCAATGGCCTCAATAACTGCTTCTGCTTCTACATTACAATAGAGTGCAATTTTATGTTTAATATCTTCATTAATAGGAAGCTCGGTGCGGCAGGCTAAAATATCAGGTTGTACTCCACTTTCCAACAATGTTTTTACACTATTTTGGGTAGGTTTTGTTTTTAATTCGCCACTGGTTTTAAGGTATGGCAATAAGGTAAGATGTATAACAATACTGTTTCCACTGCCTAATTCATATTTTAATTGACGAACCGCCTCAATATAAGGTAAGGATTCAATGTCACCTGCGGTACCACCGATTTCTGTGATAATTACATCATATTTACCTTCTTCACCTAAAAGTTTTATTCTACGTTTAATTTCATCGGTTATATGCGGAATAACCTGAACGGTTTTACCCAGGTAATCGCCTTTTCTTTCCTTATCAATAACCGTTTGGTAGATTCTTCCGGTAGTAACGTTATTTGCCTGACTGGTAAACACGTTTAAAAATCTTTCGTAATGCCCCAAATCCAAATCTGTTTCGGCTCCATCTTCGGTTACAAAACATTCCCCATGTTCATAAGGATTCATGGTTCCGGGATCGATGTTGATATAAGGGTCAAGCTTTTGAATGGTTACCCTAAGGCCTCTGGATTGAAGCAGTTTTCCTAAAGAAGCTGAGATGATTCCTTTTCCTAAAGAAGAGGCAACCCCGCCAGTAACAAACACATATTTACAAGAATGCATAGAAGAAATGTTGTTATCAATACGGGATCCAGGTTTTGTTTTTTACATGCATCCCTGGGGTGTAAAGTTAAGTAAATACTTGCCAGGTTTTATACTTGCATTAAATAAAATTGATAATTTGTTTAAGAATCCTGATTTCATTGCATACAGAGCGCACTGGTGATAGTTCTAAGCTGGTATTTAATCAATATCTAATAATAATTAGGAAGGGTGGTTATAAGGTAAAGTATTTAAAAGGGTTAATAACAAGCGGATGTGCATGATATTACCAATAATCATTTTGACTTTAGGTATTTATACATGATATTTGTAAACTTTTAGAAATATATAAAAGATGAGTTTATTCTTAAGTATTTTTGGTGCAGATCCTACTAGTCTTCCTTATGATTTAGGAAGGATTCAGGCAAATACCCCTCCCATTATTTTGTTTGCAGTGCCTGCAATGGTCTTATTTACAGCTATTGAAATTTTTGTTTCCTTTAAACAAGAGCGTAAATATTACGAAACCAAAGAAACCATTGGTAGCTTTTTAGTGGGTGCTGGTAATTTGGTGGTAAGTGCATTTGTAAATATGGCCCTTATATTATTGGTGGTTTGGATATGGAAAACAGTTCCATGGCGTATGGAGTTAAATTGGTGGACTTTTATCCCATGTTATATCATTTTCGATTTCTGCAGTTATTGGGCTCATCGTTTTTCTCATGAAAATAGATTCCTATGGGCTACTCATATAGCACACCATAGCGGAGAAAAATACAATTTAGCCGTATCCTTTAGATTAAGTTGGGTTCAACATTTAAAAACTCCATTCTTTGTTCCGGCCATGTTATTTGGATTTCACCCTTATGTATTTTTTGTTTCAAGTCAAATCGCCGTTTTATTTCAGTTTTGGGTACATACCGAATATATTCGCAGGATACCCATCATTGATTTAATATTTGCTACTCCTTCCAATCATCGTGTACATCATGGCACACAAGAGCAATATATTGATAAAAACTATGGGGCTACTTTTATTTTTTGGGATAAAATGTTTGGAACGTTTGAGCCAGAAGGTGAAAAGGTGATTTATGGAATTACTACTAATATTACAAATAAGGCCAATCCATTTTCTATCAATTTTCATGAATATGTGGATATGTTCAAGGATGTAGTTAAAGCAAAAGGGTTTAAAAATAAATGGAAAATGTTATTTGGAAGTCCTTATCAAATCATGCTAGCCAAAAATAAAGCGGCAGAAGCCGAAGCAAAGGCT
>JBEIQI010000295.1:0-3352 GCA_040376605.1 Flavobacteriales bacterium
CTTAAATTTTCTGTTGTTATTCTGATAATCCTATTAGGTGCCTGTGCTCCTAATCCTGGGAAAGGAACGCCTGACTTTACCATAGTTTATGATAATATCGTTGGGGTTAATCCAAATCTTTTGAGTTTAGATATCTATAATGAAGGCATTCCGGCCAATGCTCCAGTGGTAATTTGGGTACATGGTGGTGGCTGGCAAACCGGAGATAAATCCAATGGAATGGAGTTTAAAGAAAGCATGTGTAAAGACCTTGGATATATTTTAGTGAGCATCAATTATCGGTTAACGGGTGATGGCAGTGGAGTACAACATCCAACACATGTTCAGGATGTGGCCAAAGCAATTGCCTGGGTTTATACCAATATTGGCGATTACGGAGGTGATTCTACCCGAATTGCGGTTTTAGGTCATAGTGCCGGAGCCCATTTGGCTGCATTGGTTTGTACCGATGAAAGCTATTTACAAGCAGAAGGATTAGATTTAAATATCATCTCCGGCTGCGGAAGTTTTGATACTGAGGCATACAATATTCCCCATACCATGAATAATGGCAATACTAACAATCCTATTTTCTTGAATGCCTTTACTAGTAACAGCTCGGTTTGGCCCGATGCTTCACCCGTTTATCATGTAGATCCTGGTAAAAATATTCCGTCTTTTTTATTAGCTCGCAGGGGAGATGCCACTCGCCAATATATTTGTAATGAGTTTTCCGATTCATTATTAACTGATGGGATTTCCTGCACCATTATTGATGCTAGTTCTCTTATCCATGAAGAAGTTAATAGTCATATTGGAGCTCCCGATGATAATGTGATGACAGCCCCCGTGATTCAATTTCTGCAATTAGTGTTGAATTAAATGAACAAAGACCCATTGTATCTACTTTGGAGCAGATAACGCATTATATACTCGAAGGCCTTATTTGCCTCCGACTCCATTCGGCCATCTATCTATAACCAATAGCTTTAGTAAGCTATTTTATCATTTCTGGGCCATATAGCCCCAGTTCCGAGGAGAGTCTATAATAATCCAAAAAAAGCCTAATAAACGGACCGTTAAGTCCTTTAAATCTTATCTTTGCGGGCAATTTTTTAATAAAATGAAAGACAAAAAGACGATAATTGGGATCCTGTTGATTGTTGTAATCATGGTAGGTTGGGGAATTTGGATGCAACCCTCCAAAGAACAACAAGAAAAGGAAAGAGCCAAAATTCAACATATTAAAGACAGTACGGTAAAAGCCAATACCGAAAAACGCATTCAGGATTCGTTGGAACTGGTAAAGCAAACTACCATCGATTCTTCAGCTTTTATAGATTCTACCATTTTAAATTTACCGGATAGCTTGCAGCAAGCGGCTATTGATAGTGCCATAAGGACCAAATCAAAAGATTCTTTGGGTGTTTTTGCTGCTCATGCAACCGGAAACGGTGATTTAATTACTGTGGAAACCGAAAAGTTCTTACTTACTTTTCATCCCAAAGGAGGAATAATTTATAGATGTCAGTTACTTAAACATCAATCTTATAAAAGCCGATTCGAAAAGAAAGTAAATGATACCTTAGATCTTTGGATTCCTACAGAGTCTGGTTTTAACACAACCATTTTAACCGAAGGTAGGGCAATTGAAACCAATCGTTTATTTTTTGAAACGAATGCCAAAAGCACCAAAATAACTGGAACCGAAAAAACCAGCTTAAGCTTTAAAGTTTTTGTGGCTGGTGATAAGTCTAAATACCTTGAATATGTTTATACTGTAACAGGCAATGACTTCATGATTGATTTTGAAGTCAACATGGTGGGTTTAGACAAAGTTATTGAGCCCAATCTAGATGAATTACCTTTTACCTGGATAATGGGCACACCATCACAAGAACGTGAAGTAAGTAAGGAGAGAGAAAGCTCCAACATCTACTATAGCGATATGGAAGGTGAAGTAAATCAGTTAAAGGGCGGAGTAAAAGGAACCAAAGGAAAAAAGGAGGTAAAATATCCTCTGAAGTGGGTTTCATATAAACAACAATTTTTCTCGGCTGCCTTAATTCCAGCTAATGGTTTTACGAGTAGTTTATTTAGAATGAGCAGTGTACCTGCGCCTGAGGATGACCAATTGCGCAATAAAACATTTGAAGCCGAATTAGCGATTCCATTTACCTATACACCAAAAGAATCATTTAAGATGCATATGTATATGGGACCTAACCATAGAAATACGCTTAAATCCTATCATTTAGGATTAGCTAACCAAATCAATATTGGTAGTTTCTTCCTTATTGAGTGGATTAATCTAGGGGTAATTGAGGTCTTCAATTTCTTCGCCAATATGGGAATGAATTATGGATTAATTATTTTAATGCTAACCCTCATTATTAAATTAATCACTTTACCTCTAACGTATAAAACATTTGTATCCTCTTCCAAAATGAGGTTATTAAAACCGGATATTGATGCGTTAAGCGAAAAATTTAAACCAGAAGAAGCCATGGCTAAACAACAAGCCGTGATGCAATTGTATAAAAAAGCCGGGGTGAGTCCTTTAAGCGGATGTATTCCTGCCCTGTTACAAATGCCGATTTTATTCGCCATGATTGCCTTCTTCCCTGCCGCCTTCGAATTACGTCAGGAAGGATTATTATGGGCTAATGACCTTTCAACTTATGATTCAATTCTGAAGCTTCCATTTAATATTCCTGCTTATGGTGATCATATTAGTTTATTTGCCATTTTGATGACCATTACAACTATTTTCTACACCAAAATGAACAGTGGACAAATGACCGCTACAGGAGGTATACAGGCACAGCAAATGAAAATTATGATGTACCTGATGCCGGTAGTCTTTTTGATCTTCTTAAACAGTTATAGCGCCGCTTTAAGTTATTATTATTTCCTAAGTAACTTAATCAGCATCTTGTTAATGCTCTTCATCAGAAAGTTTATGATTGATGAGAAAAAACTACATGCTCAAATAGAAGAAAATAAAAAGAAGCCTGTGAAGAAAGCACCAGCGAAAAAAGCAGCTCCGAGGAAATCGGCCCCAGCTCAAGCGGTTCAAGCTGCTGATGCTTCGTCTCAGCTTCAGGTGGGAAGCCCAGCCCCAGATTTCTCGGTCAGCACCGACGAAGGTCAGGTGGTTTCGCTTCAGGATTTCAGCGGTCAAACGGTGATTTTGTATTTCTATCCGAAAGACGACACCCCGGGTTGCACCGTTGAAGCTTGCGATTTCCGAGACAACTTCATGCGCTTGAAGTCTAAGCGCGCCGTCGTCTTGGGCGTCAGCCGCGATTCGCAAGACAGTCACCGGAAATTCAAAAACAAGTACGAGCTTCCGTTCCAGCTTCTCGTGGAC
>JBEIQI010000156.1:0-7172 GCA_040376605.1 Flavobacteriales bacterium
ATTTATCATGGGGAGCCGGACCTAGAGCCTCTCAGTATCTAATTATAGGCGCTAAATGCCATGCGGCTATTTCTGGGAAATATTCCCCGGATATTGAAGATGTAAAGGCTGTTGCCAATAATGTGCTCAGACATCGTATTGTAAAAAATTATAAGGCGGAAGCAGAAGGTTATAAGGTAGAGGATATCATTAAAGAACTTCTATAATTAGCTAATTCGCAAAAACCATTGACTTGGTTTCTATAATCCTTCCATCTATTACCAATGAATAATGGAGTAGCCCCGTTGCCCCATATCCATGGGTATAAAGTACTTCATTGATTCCGGTCTGTATTTCAATTGGAATAATCCGAATTTGAACACCGTTAATGCTGGTAATAATGATCTCTGCCTTTTTATATTGAAAACTTTCCTTGGCTATAAATTGAATATAGGTAGATTCATCAAATGGATTGGGTCTGTTTTGCAGTAATTGAACCGATGGTTCCGCATCTACCACTCCATTATCGATACTGCTGATATTAACAGTATATTCTCTGGATGGGAGGCTTTCAATACCATCATCATCCACCGACATGATGCTCACATAAATCACATTATTAATAGAACTCACATCAAAACTATCGACTAGCGTATTTGTCATAGTAAAAACCGTATCCCAATCATGACTTGTGGATCTAACTCCCACCCGATAAGCATTGTATTGAGTCTGATCGGTAACTTCTATCCGAATCATATTTGTGCCAATGGCAGTCAATAAAAAATCAGGTTGTTTCGGTCCAATGGCTGCCATGGCTGCGGCATTTCCGTTGATATAAGCATTTCGAGCCAAGTATCTGAAATCCACAAAGAAGCTATCGATGATATCATCATTATCAGTATCGATTCCCAATGTATCTCTAACAGAATGCTGACGATCGGTATAGGTTGTATCAGCAACATTGGCATCACCATGTTCGTTGGCAGAGGTATAACGAATGGATGGATAGTTCTTTTGTCTAAAAGGGACATGGTCTCCGGATCGGCCGGTTCGGTCCTCCGGGCTCATAATCCAAATTTCCATGGGTGTTTCAACATGGGGAAGCAGTTGTTCCTGATATTCTAATTTATTAAATCGAGCAAAACCTTTATGTTTTGAATTGAAATTTCCGAATGAAAAAATCCTTACATGGGTGCTGTCAACATTGCCAATTCCAGGGCAGGAGGGAGGTGAGCTGGTTTCACCACAGAGAATCCCACCAATCACATCATTATTTTGAACCGCCTTTACCTCGATATTATTTAATGTGGTAAAATCGGCAAACGCTTCGGCCCCATATAAGCCTTGTTCTTCGGCTGTAGTAATAAGGAATACAATGGTATGTTGATAGGTAAACTTACTCATAACCCTGGCTAATTCCATCACTAAGGCGGTTCCACTGGCATTATCCTCAATTCCTTGTGCATTGCAAATAATATCGCAAACATCTTCACAACGGCTATCAATATGGCCTTCGATAATGATGATGCTTTTATCTGACGTATCTGATCCGGGCAGGACAGCACATATATTTTTATGCTTGGTTATGGAGCAAATGGTTCGGTCGAACTGAAGGTAAAATGGGACCAAACGATTCTCTTGTTGGAGCGAATATTCCTGAAATTTTTGAAATACCCATGTTCTGGCGGCTCCAATGCCTATTGAGGATGATAAGGTATCACTGCCGCTGTTTCGATTTTTATAAGTGCTTAGCTGTATGATATTTGCTTTGATTGAATCAGGGGATATATCTCTCCAAATACCCAAAGAAATGCTATCTGGAAAGTTAATTACATTCGAAGAGGCATAGATAGATGGATTATAGTTGCCTTGTAAAATGCTCAAAACGGAGGGATTACTAACCGTTATATTGGTTTGAGCACTCAAACTTGCCATTATTATGCTAACAAGGAGGATAGATAGAATCTTCGGTTTCATTAATTATTCCTTTATACCAAGGTATAAAAAAACACCATGAGTTGTATTTTTTGTTTAGATAGATTCTTAAATTTAGCTTATGGAAAAACAAATCGAACATATTACCTATAGCACCAATAAAGACTTATTAAACTTACCATTAATCCATGCCTATTTGAGTGAACAAAGTTATTGGGCTAAAAATATACCAGAAGATACCGTTCAAAAGGCCATAGAAAACTCTATTTGTTTTGGGGCTTATAGCGAGCATGGTCAATTAGCCTTTGCCAGGGTCGTTACAGATCAGGCTACCTTTGGATATTTATGCGACGTTTTTGTATTAGGTGATTATCGAGGACAAGGTATTTCGAAACATCTTATGGAATTTATTCAGGAGGTAATTAGTCAATTAAACCTTCGCAGATTTATGTTAGCTACCTTGGATGCTCATTCATTATATACTCAATATGGATTCACTCAACTTAAACATCCTGAGAGAATTATGGAAATAAATAGGCCTACAATCTATGGCGATCCATCCAATATCTGTACCTAATTTTCGTGGGGTATTTTCATAAAAAAATCCCTTCAGTTTTATGAAGGGATTTTTAAAATAGGTTTCTATTTACTTATTGTTTGATAATTCTCTGACTTGAATTTCCAAGTCTTAAAAGATAAATTCCAGCAGGCTGATCGGTTAAATCGATGCTAAACGGTGCTCCTGAAACTAGATTTACTTCTTTATTCATAATAATTTCACCAAGCATATTGGTTACTGTAAGTTGCTCTATGCCTTCTGTGTTGGCTGCAATATTTACAATTCCATCTGTTGGGTTAGGATAAACGGCATTGATAATTGAAGCTTCTTCATCTACCCCAACGTTATAATTAATGATGGTGATGTTACTGGTGCTATTGGCATTAACAATTTCTCTATCTGCTGTAGTGGATCCATCATAACGAGACACCATGCCTACAACAAAAATTTCATTCGCATCTATATTAGCAGGTAGGGTATAATTATATAACTTGGTAAAAGTTTCTCCAGCAGTAATGCTGGTAGGTAAACTCAAATTGGTTCCATAGGCTCCACCAAAATAATAACGAGCAACATAATCATGGGTATATCCAACAATTGGATTTCCTAAACCATATAAAGGATGTCCTGAAGTACCATTGTAATAGTTAACCTGGTTATAATCCGAACCAGAGCCTGTAACTCCATTTTCAACCAGAATTCCGTTAAATCTAAGGTTACCCGATTCATTACCGGTAAACGTAGCCCGGATATAAACGCTTAGTTTACGGGTTGTTGGATTATATAATACTGAATCAAAGGTTACATCTAAACTGGTTGGACCTGCTGATAAGGCACTAGATGTAGCAGACATCCAAGAGGATCTTGAAATGGCATCCCCTTGACGGTTAATGGTTCCTTGAGGAAAACCACCCACATAAAAACTGGAAAGGGTGTTACCTGCTGAAAAATCCATTCCATCGCCGTTATGCACGCAAACCCCAATCGCATTTTGATAGGTACTTAATACATTCTCAAGGATTAAATGCCCATCAGGACAATAACCGCACCATGCCCCAGTATGTTCCTCTAATAATACTTTTTGCACCGAAGTTTGTGCTTGTAAATAGCTGCCTAACAGCAATGAGCCTAAAATGATGGGTAATTGTCTTTTCATTTCATATAATTTTAAGTAAAAATAAAGATATACACCCGGTTTACAAATGTCAAATTTGATTAATCCTTGTAGAAATAGTTCCAACTAGGTGCATGAATATTTGGGCTTTTTTCCTCCTCTAATTCGAGATATCGGTCAAAAATTGCGTTATTCGCATATATTGTTTCTATTTATGCAATTACACGATAAAGAATTTGACCTGTTTATTCCTGAACAGAGCCTTCAAGATAAAATGAGTTCCATGTCTGCAGACATCAATAAAGACTATGTCGATAAAGAAATTCACTTTGTTGCCATTTTAAATGGAGCCTTTATGTTTGCAGCAGATTTGATAAAAAACATCCATGTTCCTTGTTATACTCATTTTATTAAAGTTCGATCCTACCAAGGGACTCAATCCACCGGTTCTGTTTCCAGCATTATTGGATTAACGGAATCTCTCGAAGGGAAAGAGGTAATTATCTTAGAAGATATTGTGGATACCGGGGCAACCATGAACCATGTATACTACGAATTGTTAAAATTGAAGCCATTATCCTTGAAAGTAGCGTCACTACTAATGAAACCCGATGTTTATGAAGGTGATATAAAAATTGATTATCTTTGCTTTTCAATCCCAAACAAATTTGTAGTAGGCTATGGACTGGATTACGACGGTTTGGGAAGGAATTTGAAGGATATATACCAATTAAAAAGTTAAGAAAGATGTTAAACCTGGTTTTGTTTGGACCGCCCGGAGCTGGTAAAGGAACTCAATCACAGAAATTAGTAGAAAAATACAATTTAGTTCATTTATCTACTGGCGATATTTTCCGTTTTAATATTAAAAATGCGACAGAACTGGGCACCTTAGCTAAATCCTACATGGATAAAGGCGAATTGGTCCCTGATGAAGTAACCATTAATATGCTTAAAGCCGAAGTAGTGAAAATAGCACTGCTGCCGGTTTTATATTCGATGGATTCCCCAGAACCATTCCTCAGGCCGAAGCCTTGGATACTTTGTTATCTAGCATGAACAGTTCAATTACACTTATGGTAGCTTTAGAAGTACCTGAAGAGGAATTATTGAAGAGACTTTTATTAAGAGGCAAAGATAGTGGAAGAGCGGATGATGTTGACCCCAACATTATTGCGAACCGTATCAAGGTTTACCATGATCAAACGGCTGTTGCTGCTGATTTTTACAATAAACAAGGTAAGTTTCACAGTGTTCAGGGAGTAGGAGAAATCAATGATATCTTTAACTCTATTTGTACAGTTATTAACGAACATGTATTAGTCTAACAAAGGCCACTGAGCTTCAACGTTTACTTCTTAATTCGTTTGTTCAATTGTTCGTTTGTTAATCTCGACTTATCCGAACACCATCACCGATTGTCTTTTTGGTATCATTCAAGAATTGAACCGCTAATAGGGAATCGGCTTCAGGTAAATTAAACTGAGCTCCGTTTTTATCCCAATTGTTTAATGGAATAGCTACATAACTTCGGTTTGCTTCATTTTTTCTTACCCAAAAAGGATAATAACAATAATCATGTAAATAGGTTTTTCCTTCTACCTTACAAATCGTTACTTCTGCAAAAATTCCACCATCCTTATAACGATCGCGTTGGTTACATAAGAAGTTTCCTACTGAATAAAATACCGGAACTACCCTTGAGCTATCTCTGGCCGAGGGAAATGTCTTAATGGGTTGCACAACATGTGGATGAGCTCCAAATACCAAATCTACTCCATTGGCTGCCATCATTTTGGCAAATCGTTCTTGTCGGTCGCTTTCCGTTCTGCTATATTCTTCACCCCAATGCATAATGGAGATAATAAAATCTGGGTTTTTTGCCTTCGCTTTTTTAATACCGTCCATAATGGAAACGCTGTCTATAATATTTACATAGTTGGGTCCATAAACGGGAATACCATTGGTACTATAGGTATAATTCAGGATGGCTATTTTTATCCCTTTTACCTCAATAAAACTAGGATGGTTCTTTTCAAACATGGTCGTATCATTAAAGCTACCGGTATGAGGTATTTTTAATGAATCTAATACATAATTGGTGCGACGGATTCCCGAATTTCCTCTATCTGCACAATGGTTATTGGCCAAGGCCATATAATCAAATCCCGCTTTTTTGGCATCTGCTGCCAATGCATCCGGACTGGTAAACATAGGGTAACCGGTATAGGGTGGTCCATTAAGGGTAGTTTCAAGATTTAAAATGGCATAATCAGCTTTCTCGATATAGGGCTTTATATAGGTATAAGATGTATCATAACAATAGGTGCCGTTTTTTAATCCAGAATTAATCCATGGCATATGTCCCATTAAATCCCCAGAAAAAACAATTTTAATGCTCACCGAATCTTTTTGCTGATCAAGAATGATTGGTTTTGGTTGATTTTTTTTACTGAAATTAAGGAGTATTAGAACAATAGGAATGATAGCCACAGCAGTTACTATAGCTATTATTACACCCCTTTTATTGGGTTTTACTTTTTTAATTTCAGATGATGCTGAATGGTTCCTATCACTATCCATATTTGAGCTAAACAATAAGTTAACATGATCAATAAATTGGCATTCGTTAGAGGTGCTACAAATTTATTGATTGCAATGAGACTATCCGAAACAACAAAAGTAAAGGCCCCCATAATGATGAAACCTGCACTCCATTTATTCGTCGAACCTATTCGCCATAAAGCAAATAAACTCATGGTTACAATGGTTAAAGCATATACCGAAACGGGAATTAAAAAAGGTCGGTTAGCCTGACTGCTGTTAATATGCGGGAATATATAACTATACAAAACAATCAAATAAAATAAAGGTATTAAGGCCAATACAAACTTATTGATAAACGATAGTTTATAGCCACTTTTCTTGGTATTATTAATGAATGCAGCTATATAAAACAAATGGCAAATCAGAAAGGATGCTAATCCAAACACGAATAAATTCTCCTTATTAAACATTAACAGGATATCACCCATCCAGCCAAAGATCAAGCCCAATAAAATAAGTTTATCAAAGGAAGATTTAAATTTAGTGTTAACCCATAGAAATAACATTAAAACGGGCATTAATAAAGGCTTGGCAATAAATAAAACCGTGGTTGATCCTTGACCATGAAATAGCCATTCTCCCCACATTTCTATGAGGGCCACGATGGAATACAGAATTACAAATGGAATTAAGCTTTTAATCTTCACTGCTGCTCAAGTAATTAGGTGCTCGAAGATACAATATTGTTTGATGAAATAAATGCCTATGCGATTTTTTATTAGCCGTATGCACCAACCCTGATTTGGGGCTTATGAATGATGGCTCCAATTACAAAAAGCAATAAGGCTAATCCATAAGCCGTCATAGAGATTAAATACTTATAAGTGATGGGCTCTACAAAATAGTTATAACCAGTAATTGAATCCGATAACATATACAACAATGCCCCTGAAGTAATACACCAATAACTAGCATCCGTAGTTGTCCCCATGCGCCATAAGGCACTTGTTGACATCGCTAATATGGATAGAGCATACA
>JBEIQI010000215.1:0-5469 GCA_040376605.1 Flavobacteriales bacterium
CCGATGGTGTAATTTCAACAGATCTGTTATTTCCGCCTAAACAAACCAGATAGTTTCCGTTTTTGAGTTGCTCAACATTTCCTCCTGTTAAACACTTACCAGTCGCTAAATCATCGAACTTCATAGAAACATTAAGTTCCAATTTTGAATCTTCACCAGGTGTTTTAGGTTGTGAAAAAACCACTAAGCTTGAAAAAACTCCCGAATTCATTACTGAGTCATTATTGAACACTGCGAGACTCCCATTTTGCAAAAGAGTTGCATCATGTTGCCTCCTAAAAAATTGTTTGGCATAATGATCCTTCATGTTTTCATTATTATAGCCGTAAGTAGCGACCACTTTGCCGGATGACTTTTGAATTTTAATCAATCTACTTTTATCTCTAAATCCGGCATAAACATATTCTCCATCTGTGGAAAAGGCATTTAAATGGGTATCGGTTTTGTAAGCTGTATCGTTTAAATTAACGAAAAGGTCTTCATCAGTAAAATAATCATTGCTATTCCATTTCCATACTACATTTTTTCCCTTGTCAAATTCCAGAATAGTCCCCAAAATAATGTCAGGGGTATCTTGGGTATATGGATTCACCCTTGTTGTCCAAAACTTTCCCAAAACCATATAATTGCCGTTCGGTAGCTTTTTAAAATCATGATGAAATTGTTCTCTTTTTAACCCAAATGCATTGTGCATAAGAGGAGCTTGCCAGATAACATCGCCACGGATATCAATTTCGTAGGCAAACGAATCATTAAGACAGGTAAAAGTCCCCTGAGGAGTTATTTTTAAATCCCTAAAATCGCTATTTAAAGGAAAAGTTTTTGAAATGGGCAAATACCAAATCGGCTTACCATTGCGACTTACAACGGATCGTGCCTTATCCAATATAATATAACCCTCGTATTTACTAGAAAGTGTTTTAGTATTAACAGAATAACGAAATTGGTTATCAGATAGGAGTTCGCTAGATGCAATGAAAAAAGAAAAATTCGGAGATTGATAAGTAATCTGATTCTTGTTATTAACCAATTGATAATACCATTGATAATTGTTCCCAAACTCTAGTTCATCAAATACCCATACATTGATATCATTAGCAAAAACAATAGAGTCTCCTTTAGGTTTTTTCAGTATCCACTGATACGCATTGCGTTTTTGAGATTTTGGAATGCCAAATTTTACCTGTGTAAAGTTTAAAGTATCGTTGTTATCAGGGAATATTTGATTTTGGGCATTCACCAATCCTGACAAAACAAAAATACTTAAGATAAATCTCCGAAAAAAAGCCAGCATAGTCTCCTGTTAACTTCCGTAAATATATGACTTTAGACACTACCCTAAACATTCCAAAATATCCATATTATAAAATCCCTAATGGGTTTGGGTATTTAATTGTTTCAGAATAAAAGCTATTTTTGTTGCAAATAAACTAACGGTTAACATGAAACAAATTAGACAAAGAATCATTTTATTAATTCTAGTATCTCTCTATTTTCCTGCTCTACATGCGCAAATCATTTTTCAGGAGGATTTTGATCAAATACCTGGACCAACCTTGGGTGGACCTGGAACCTATTTATTTGCTCCTGGATTTCTATTGAGAAATGTTGATGGTGGAACCCCCGTAGCCGGGGTTAGTTATGTTAATGAAGCATGGGAAAGACGCGAAGACTTTGCCAACAATGTGGCTGACTCTGCTTCCTTTTCAACCTCTTGGACAACCCCAGCAAGTACAGCAAATGATTGGATGTGGACCCCTCTTATCGGCCCAATTCCAGCAAATACAGTGTTAAAATGGAATGCGGTTACTTATGATGCAAGTTATCCTGATGGTTACGAAGTGAGAATTATGACTTCTGCTGGTGGCCCACCAACCGGTGGAACCGGCGTTATCGGGAACCAAATAACTAACTCCACTTCTGTATTTTCAATTGCCGCAGAAGATATCACTTGGACTGCAAGATCCATTAGTTTAGCTGCATATGTTGGTCAATCTATTTATATAGCCTTTAGAAATAATTCAACGGATAAGTTTTTATTACTCATTGATGATATTCAGGTAGAGGTAATTACTAACCATGACGCCAATCTTACCTCAGTGGATACTGTATCTGAATATACTTTGATTCCTAAATCACAAGTTTCTCCATTACCATTAATTGGCGATATCACATCGAGTGGAGTGCTAGGTATTAACAATGTTGGAATGCGTGTAAATATTTATGATGGGTCCATGACTCAAATATTTACCAATACTAGTGCAACTACTAATATTGCTGCTGCTGCCACTGCCAATTTTAATTGTGGTACATGGACTCCTCCAGCAATTCCAGATGTATATACCTTAAAGTTTTTCCCAATACTTACTGAAACGGATCAAAATTCGGTGAATGATACCATTACCAGAACGGTGGTTATAACAGATACGACTTATGCAAGAGATAATGGAATCGTTACTGGAGCATTAGGTATTGGCGCCGGAAATGGTGGTTTCTTAGGCAATGAATTTTCGATAAACACAACAGCTAGACTAACTAGTGTTACTACTTATGTAACTGTCGGCTATGCCGGAGAGCCTTATGCAGCAGTAGTTTGGGATATGGTAGCTGGTGCCCCCAACGCGATTATTGCCTACACCGATACATTATTATACCCTGATGATTCTGCTGACACTTATACCCTACCAATCAATAATGGAGAGTTTCTGCTTAATCCTGGGAACTATGTGGTTACTATGGTAGAATTCGATTCAACCCTTCAAGTGGGTTTAACCGCCGACATTTTTACCCTAAATAGAACATGGGTAGACTGGCCAACCAATCCAAACCCAGGTTGGAGCAATAACGAAGACTTTGGAGCCAGCTTTAGCAAAGCCTATGTAGTTCGTGCTAATCTAGGACCCGAATGTCCATCTGATATTATTACAGGAAGCACTACTGTTGATGCAGGTTGCGGATTATCAGATGGATCAGGAACCATCGTTACTGCTGGTGCCGGGCCATTCACCTATAGCTGGAGTAATGGAGGTACCAACGCCACAGAAAACGGTTTAGCGGCAGGTGACTATTATGTTACCGTAATTGATAATTTCAGTGGATGTTCTGAGGTGGATACGGTAACTATTATCAACCCCAATGCACCTATTATTGATAGTGTTCAAATTAACGAACCTCTTTGTTTTGGCTCGGCTAATGGTTCAGCACAAGTGTTTGTTTCTGCTGGCACGCCGGGGTATAGCTACTTATGGTCTTCAGGCGGAACCGCTGCTTTAGAAAATAATTTGGCAAGTGGATCTGTTATGATCACAGTTACGGACGCGGCCAATTGTCAAACACAAACGACCATTAATGTTACTGAGCCATCTGCTCTGGTGGTTAGCTCTTCTGCTACCTCAGAAACTTGTGCAGGATGTAATGATGGTACGGCCACTGCAACTTGTAGCGGAGGAACAGGTGTCTACACTTATTCTTGGGCTCCATCAGGCGGAACTAATGCTACGGCAACAGGCTTGACACCAGGAATCTACACCGTTACCGTTACTGACATAAATGGCTGTAGCAATACTTCATCGGTTACCGTTGCTGCCTTCTCAGGAATTGAAGATGCGATTGGTTTATTCAGCACCAGTATTTATCCAAATCCATCTACAGGTATTTTTAATATTTCAGGAAATATAGAATATTCGGGAGATTTGAAAATCGAATTAATCAATGCAATAGGCGGGGTAGTTTATTTAAGAACACTGCATGTTGATAATCAAATTAATTCTAGCATCGAAGTAAACGTAGCACCAGGAACTTATTTGGTAAAAATTACCGCCGGCGACCATACTGTTGCCAAGCAATTAATTATCAAATAATTTAATTTTTCATTCAATAAAAAAGGGGGCGGATGCCCCTTTTTTATTGAAAAATGATTTTTTGAATTTGATTGGAAATCTCCAGATAATAAAGACCTTTCGAAATATTCGTAAAATCTAATTGAAGTGATTCTATTTTGCCTGATTTAATTAGGAGGCCAGTTGAATTATATAATTTGTAAATCTCACCTATCCCAGAAACTGAGTTAAATTGAATTAATCCATTGGAAGGATTAGGGTAAATCATCATTTCAGGATCAAACTCCGAGGTAATGCTGGTTGAATTTGGAATATTTATATTCAAGGTAATCGTGTCTGAATAACAATTGTTACTTGCCATCAACTGAACTGTGAAGCTACCTCCATTTATATAGATATGCGTTGGGTTACTCAATATTGAACTATCTCCATCGCCAAAATACCATTGATATTGTGCAGAATTATAGGAGGTATTTTCAAATTGCACGGTATTGCCAATTAACGTATAGTTGAATGCTGCATTAATTGGATCTTGATTAAGCATCCAGGTATCTAAACTATCTAAAACAGTTTGGTCCGCTATGGATTGCAAAAAGCTGGCCTGAGGGGCTGTTAACCCGGCTAAATAAGTCGCACCTATGGGTGATTCCTTAAAAATGGAGGCATAAAAAACACAAGCAGTTAAATAAGTGCCTGCTACTGATGGATGGCTATTATCTCCACTCCATAAATTAATCGTGCTGTCCATTTCGCGGGATTTTCGCCATGCCACACCAACCGGAGATACTTGTGCAAAATTATCTGCTCCCATTTCTAAATAACTTGCTCTTAATCGGTCGTTCATACCATTAAAGGTGCATACTGGGGGATAAAATCCACAATTACTGGCATCTCCATATTTACGTCCCCAGGTCATATAAAACATAGTTTTTGCACATGGATTAGCAGCATGAATGAGGCTATCCAACTTTGTTGCATAAGGATATGTATTGGTTGTAACTTGAGATGGGGAAAAAGATGGCTCCTGACTTTGTGCTTGCAGCACTACATAATCCCAGCCAGGCAATGCTATTTTCTGCAATGTGGTTGTATTAGTAGTATGCATATTAAAAGTAAATCCTCCGGGTGAATTACTTTCATAATAAACCGTATCGCCTAAAGACAGTGCCAGGTTATAAAACATTCCGGGTAAATCATTTACCCCTGTATAACTGTTGCCAATGAAAAGCACTCTGGTCTGTTGTGCAAATGAAACACTCCAAAAGCATGTTACGATAATAAAAATGAATTGTTTTTTCATAATTCAACAGATGGAATTAAGTATATGATGGTTGTTTCAAATTCAACCAGTACGGATGTAATGAATAAACTTTTGAATGTATTTATTTAACCTTCTGTTCTATATTTTCTAGTATTTTGGATACGGCAGGACACATAAGTGCATTATTGAGAGTTAAGGAACTTATCTCCTTCATATTTCTTCGATTTGTATGTGGATATTCGCCACAAGCCTTTGGTTTTATTGAATAAATTGCACAATAATTAGAAGAATCTAAAAATATACAAGGTGTTTTCTTTAAAATATAGTCTTTATCCTCATCGATTACCAAATATTTTTCAATAAATACCC
>JBEIQI010000367.1:0-1994 GCA_040376605.1 Flavobacteriales bacterium
CAATGAACGAGTGGGATAAATTAATGTTGGAGTTACCGGCACCATTCACTCTTCCAATAGATTCAAAGTTAATGGCATCTGTACTTTTTTCTATTTCAAAAAAATCATTGTTTATCTCTGTTGCAGTTGTCCATTTGGCAATAGCTTTTTTGCCAGGATAATTTAAAACATCAAAATAAGTTAGTTCTACGGGCAGGGGGCCACAGTCGTCAGCACCACTTAACATTTCGATATAAAATCGAGATGGCGTACCACCATTTCCATCAACATATAAATAATATACTTGTCCAATTGTTAATCCGGATAGATTAAATTCAGCATTGGCGCTTATACCGTCAAAATAAACATTACCAGAAGTGCCCACCCCACCTCCATTTGTAGTAAGATATGAACCATTATTAATGGATTCATTATCTGCGCAACCACCACTTGGTATGGACCATGTTCCGGATGCACACCCCCCGGTTCTTGAGGCAACAATTAGTTGTGTTTCAAAGCTGGTTGATGAAGGATTATTTGCAAGGCCGCTAACAGTAAGGTATGCTGTTGATGCATTGGCAGTAAATTGAAACCAAGCACTATTGTTATTTGCACCGTTCCAACTGCAAGCTCCTACGGGGCTGCCTGGATAGTTTGGATCTGGACTTGTAAAGGCGGAGTCCGTGGCAACTATTACGGATTTTGTATCTAGGCATTGTGACCCGGCACAAGCATCATTTGCAGAGGAACCCACTATATTCGTTATGGCAATTTGTGGACCAAATACCAAGTCAACTCTTTCAAATGATACTTCACTAGCTGTATTTTCTTGTATTTGCAATACCCATGTTCCATTAGGATCTTCACCATTTACTGCAGCATAGGCATTGGCATTAGTAGTTCTGTAATAACCTATTGACCATGGCCAATAGTTTTGCTTGGTTACTGTAGAATAGTCGGTAACTCTTTCTAATGCACCATTATCGCGATATTTAATATTAAACCATTGTGCTGTGCTGGTTGTAGTGAAGGGTTGAAATAATTGAATGATGGTACCACCTGGAGATATAAGTCTGGCGTTATAACTACTTAAATTACCATTACAAGGCCCAGATGAGTTCCCCAATTGCAAATTAACTTGTCGAAGAACCACCTGACCGCCCCCGGTGCCCAATGGGGTAGGTAATCCGGAAACGGTAATGTTTCTCGTAAATCCAGTATACAAATTCCCCGAATCCCATGTATTACATCCAGCAGTTGTTGTATTGCTAAATGTGCTAATTTGAGCATAAGAAACTGCTCTCGTTAAACATAACGATACAATAAATATGGTCCTCATATGATTAACTGGATTATGTCTTGGTATCAAAAATGTCATAGATCATTTGGTGTTAGATTTTTAACACCCTCAATGTACTTTCAATCCTTGTAGGGTGGTTATACTTAATATAGGGGTTTGCTGTGGTGGTTTTTTATAACCACCATGGGTACCCATAGCGATAGTATTTGTAAATATAAGATTAACAAATAGTTATCTCTTATTGAGGGTTTTGTTAAGGATGGGTGAACCGGAAAGGTGTTAGGGGATAATCAATCCTTTTTCGATGGCATATTGGACTAAATTTTCCTTACCGCTAATACCTAGCTTCCCTTCAATATTCTTTTTGTGCGTAATAACGGTTTCTCTGGAAATGAACAATAATTCGGCAATTTCCGAATAGCTCTTATTAATGAGTCGTAGAACTGATACCTCTCTTTCAGAAAGATCTTTTATTTGCAAGGCATCCTTGCCTTGAAGTATTTTACTTTCTAATAGAACTCTATTCGTATTAAGACTTTCAATTTCGTTTTTAAGGATTTGGTTTTGATCATTAACAGTTGAATATTCAATTTGTAGTTTGGAAAACTTGTCTGATAATTCCACTTCGGCAAAGTTATGTTCAGTAGCCGATTCTTCAAACATCCAGGATTTCGCCAACACTAATACCAGCATGGCCAGAACCGTATGTGAAAAG
>JBEIQI010000014.1:0-23421 GCA_040376605.1 Flavobacteriales bacterium
TGATGAAGTCACTTCTTTCAAGTTATTTTTGAGCGACTCCAGAAAATCATTTTGCTGGTTGATATGTAATGCCAATTGAGTCAATTCTCGTTTCTTTAATTGTAATTCCGCCAGGATTTTTCCATGTTCTAATTTCGACCTTTCCAATTCCACTTGAATAGCCTTTTGATTGCTTTCTGCCAACTGTCTATTCTTTTCAGCAATTTCTAAATTCTTTTGGTTATTTAGCTTAGTTCTTTTATACCAGGTGATACCCAACATAACAATAAGCAGAACAATAACCCCCAGTGCAATAATTGAAAAGGTGAATAAATTATTTGTTCTCCTTAAAATCTTCACCTTCCCCATTTGAATATACAAATCCTGTTGGGTCTTTTCAGTCTCATATTTAGCATTCAGTTCATTAACCACCATCATTTTTTCCTGATCGAAAACGGTATCCTGAATGGCTGTATAATTTTTCATGGCTTCGTAAGCCTTTTGATAGTTTCCTTGTTTAGCATGAAACTCTGCCATTGAATAATATACATCCCCTGTTCTAACGATGGTTCCTATAGCCTTAGACATGGTTAGGGCAGAGTCGTAATATAATTCAGCCATCTGTGAATTGCCTAAGGCATAATTTACATTAGCTAATCCCGTATAAGAAATAGCCATTCCATACTGTTCAAAATTATTCCGTCGAATTTTCATGGCTTCCGAATAATAGTTCTTGGCCAATTGAAATTGATTCTTCTCCATCATAATATCCCCCACATTGTTGAGACATTTAGAAAGACCATGATCACTTCCTACTTGTTTATAGATTTCAATTGCTTGAAGGTTACAAACATAGGAACTGTCGAAATTACCCTCATTAAAATAAGCATTCCCCAGATGTGCAATGGCTCCGGCCTCTCCCAGCCGATCAACCATGTTTTGCATCGTAATTAAGGCTATTTTATATACTGTTTAGCCTTAGTATAATCATTTTGGGCGCTATATAACAAGCCCAAATTAAGTTGATTAACGGCAATAAATTTAGGTTGCTTTAATTTCTCGGCAAGTTTTAAGGAGCTAGAATAATATCTTGCAACCACGTCATATTCTCCACGATAAAAATTAACAACACCCATATTATGTAAGGTAATTACCACCCCAACCGAATCATCGGTATCAATGTAATAATAGAGCGCATCCTTATAATATTTTTCGGCCTGGTAATATTTTCCCTCTCCCATAAAAATAAGCCCTAACAAATTAGTTACATCAGCCTTTTCGTTAATTCATATCACCATATTGCTTCAAATATCTTACCAAAGTAAAAAGAAATAATCAGCTTAGAGAAAGAATCATCTTACAAAAAGTTGCCAATTTTTAAAAATAACCCTTATGCCAAAGACTTAAGAAGTCCATGCTGATAGACACACAAATATGGATACATGCCCCAAGGATAACTGATTTATATCGATAACTTAAAGTACCTAAAATAATTCCGGCGATAATAGATCCCAAACATTCGGGTAAGGGTTTTGTAAAATGAATCATACAATATGGAAGTACCATGGCAAAGATGGAGTAAACCCCTAGTTTCTTTTTTAAACCATGTACCATAAATCCCCGAAAGAAAAATTCTAAGGTAATAAATTGAAAGGCATAAAAAAGTTCCCAAATGAGCATTTTACCCATAAAATTTTGTCGAGGAGGCTCATAGAATGGATAGGTCCCTTGAAAACCCTTTTCGTACGAAACAATAACCACACATGGAATAATAAATAGTAGCATGGCCAAATATATTGGCCACCCCTTGAGTGCCCCTTTTAATTTAAATCCATAATCAGAAAGATTCTCCTTCCAAACTAACTTAATCACGCAAGCAGGTAAAATAAAATAGAAGAAACAACTCCATGCACTCCAATAAATAAGTTGATGTAACGAATAATCATCATGCTTCCAAAGCCAAAAACTAAGATTTTTTCCTGCATTGCCATTAAACGCATTGATTATGGGATTAAACATGCTGGCACTGGAGGCATTTGTAAGAAAATTAATGCCTGTTAAACAAATGGCCGCAAGTATAAAAATCCACAATGGCCGAAGATCTTCCTTTTTCTTGGGAAAAAAATCGATTAACCAAGAAAAATAAGCGGTTATCCTATTCATTCCCTATTTCAATCCGAGAACCTCTTTGCCCTGTTCAAAAACAATATCTACTGGAATGTTCTTTTCCTTTAGTTTATCCAGATCCGCTTGTAATTCGGCACCAACAATTCCCTTTTCCTTCACCAGTTGATCCACCCCTTCATAATCTCCATCTCCTTGAAGAGTTAGAATGAGTTTACTTAAACTAGTCATGGCGACTTCCATTTTATCGAAGTTAACTTTGTATTTACCGTTTGCTTTTCTTTCGAAAGCTCCCTTTTCTTTAAAATAATTAAATCGAATCATATTTGCTTTTCCATGAGCTGAGGCTGCCCCAAATCTTACACTACGAAATATTCCAGCTAAAAAAGTTACATAATAATCTTCTAATTTACCTTCGAGTTCACCTTTTTTAAATAGTTCGGTAATCATATATAATCCCAATATGTCTGCCTTACCTTCTTCTAGGGCCGAGGCATGCTCTTTTAGTGATTCTCTTACGGTTCCTTTACCATTTATCGTGTTTTTAATTCCAAGTCCATGTGCTACTTCATGAAACATTACGGTTGAGAAAAATGCATCGAAATTGATGTATTGAGTCTGACTCGGGTCAATTAATTCGTTTGAAATAGGAGTAAGGATTTTTTCAAACTTTGCTTTCATTACATTCTTTAATTGTAACCTTCTGGTACCTTTACTTAACTGAACCTCCTCATCGTTTGGAAGATTAATTGCAATGGTTTTACTGGCAGAATTACAATCTCCGGCATAATAAATCACATCATATGCATTTAAATCAGAGTTCCCTCCTGGCATTTCTTTTTTATATTTTGCATCTACAGGTAATCCCTTTTGTAACTCAGGTAAAAAGGAAGCAAATTTTTCGAGTTTCTTGCTCCATTCCATATCCTTAATCAGCACATATGCTTCAAAAGAAGCTCTGTATCCATAAAGTGCATCCTCATACGTTTCTATGGGCCCTACAACAAAATCTATTCTATTTTTTTTCATGTCCATCCAAGCCATATCACTGGCTTTATAATCGTCATTTAATAAAGCTTCCACTCTTAAATGCAAATATTTATTCAATCCGGGATCATCAGCATATTGAGCTGCTTGTTTAATTAGCTCTGCAGCCGCCTCAAGTTTTGATTTAAAGTATTCACTATACTTCGACATCATTAGATTCCCTTTACTATCTCTGCGAATAACGCTGTATTGATTTTTTTTATCATGAAACTTCCAATTAGTAAATTCAGCAGTATCCATATCCGTTGGATAAAAATTTGCTCCTTTTGGTTTTTCTCCATATCCTTCGATAAAGGGTTTGTTATCATCTAATCGATCCCAAGGTCCATAATTATAAATGGCAAATTGCTTTAATTTCTCATTTTTTATTTTTCCCAAAAATTCATCTTTTGGTTCACCTAAAGCTTGTTCCCAAAAAAGATCATCCATAATTTTAGCTGCATCAATCAATAATGGCAGCATTAATTTTTCATTTTCGGTAAGGCTACTTAAATCTGCTTCCAATTTTACGGTAGTATACTTCCCTAATAAAGCATCTTCGGGGTTTTGGGTTTTATTCGTATCAGTGGAATTTTTAACCTCCTTGGTTTTGTTTGTTTTGCCGCAAGAAGCTAATAATAAGGCAGAAAAAGCTAAAATGAATAAATTTCTCATGTGGTAATTTTTTTCAAAGTAAGCAAAAAATGGTTAAACCTTAGTCCCATAGGTTTGTCTAATTGCCATAGAATTCATATATTTATAACATGGAAGGGAGATTATTAAGGGTTGTATTATTGCTTGGCTTAAGTTTTCCAATATTTGCATTTAGCCAACCGTTTTTAGGAGACACCTTATGGGCAAGGGATTACAGCAGCACAGGGGCTTTTAGTTGCGCATTTTCACCGGATGGAACCAAATTGGCGGTTGCATACGAATGCATGGGTCCTATGGTTAGGGTTATCGAAGTTAATACCGGATTTATTTTATGGGAATCTGCTACACCGGATCTTTGTTTATATAGCGTTCAATTTTCATCAAATGGCCAGTATATTGCCATAGCTGAAGAGTTGGGCCATTTATTAGTGATTGATATTACCATCCCTGATACTATTTACAATATAGATACTCAATCGGGGGGGTTAAATACAGTAGATTTTTCGGCAGATAATCAGTTTATTTATACTGGATGTGATGATGGATCTATAAGAATTTATGAGACGTCAACAGGGATGCTGCACCATACTATTACAGGTGCCCATTCTGATGCTGTGCTATCAGTTGATGCTTCATCTACCGATCATTATCTGGCCAGTGGTGGAAAAGACAACAAAATAAAAGTATGGGATTTGCGAAATAACTATCAATTGGCATATCAATGGTCAGAAGCCATGGATGATATCAAGGCGGTTAAGTTTACTCCCGATGAAAACCGATTGCTGGCTGGTGGTGTAGACGATATGATTTATTCGTATTGGATGCCTACAGGAGAATTGGACACCATGCTGATGTTTCATATGGCCGATGTAAATACCATTGATATTAGCGCAGATGGTTCTTTTGCTGCATCCGGTTCAAATGATCAATCTATTGAAATGTTCAATTTGCACAATTACAACTCTATTATTAAAATTACGAATCAATTTCAAACCAGGGTTTATGGAGTTGCTATATCCCCACAAATGGATAAGTTGGCCGCTGCAAACCATATTGGTTATGTAATTATGTACAATATTCAAAGTTTAATTGGAACTGAGATTATTGATCAAAAAAGCTTACATATCTACCCCAATCCCGCAACCGATTTCATTATGATTGATGGATTATATGAGTCGGCACCATATGAACTGATTAACCTAAATGGTTCAATTATCAAGGCAGGAATAACATCTGGTTCAATAGAGCTTAGCAACCTATCGAAAGGTATTTATCTATTGCATATTGGAGTAAATTACATCCGAATTATTAAGAACTAATAGATTAGGTCTATTTATCATTTTAAAAAAGCAGATGAATTATTTGGTTTTACCAATAATTATTTGCTAATTTTAGAGTATGTAAATAAATGATGAAACCACTAAAAACTATTCTATTTATTTGTTTATTGCTTAATGCCTCATTTGCCTATTCTCAAGGAGGTACACATATAACCCGGATCCCTAAAAAATTTTCAACTTTTCAAATTGGCATCATTGGGTCTGTTGATATGTGTTTCAGAACTTTAGAGAATAAACAACGGGAGACATCTATTGATCAATTAATGAGTTTTAGGAATCAAACAGAAACTTTTAAATTTGGATATCACACCGGCATTAATTTAGGCGTAAACATTTCGGAACATTTTGGGATGGAAGTTGGAGTCATTTATGCCAACAAAGGATGGGAAACCACCTTGATGAACTTTATTTATCCTGTGCCCGATCCAACACTTCCTGAGAAAGGAAGATCCATTTACAATTGTAATTTTATTGATGTTCCATTAAGAGCCAATTTTTACGCAGGAAAAGGGAAGGTCCGATTTTATGGAAGTTTTGGAATTGTAACCAACATATTGGTAAGTCAAAACGAAACTTTTGTAAAAAAATTCGCTGATGGAAGAACAGAATATGAGGTCTATGATACCAATCATCCTTTTGAAAAAGTAGTATTCTCTGGTACCGTATCTGCTGGAATTGATATTCGATTTAATAAGTTCCTAAGCCTTAGAGCTGCTCCAAACTTTAGTCACAATATTGGCCGTTTTGTAGATGATCCTATGTCGGATTATCTATGGACTGCAGGCTTTGGAGCCAGCGTACATTATGGTTGGTATTAACATTAAACCATTCATTAGAATACCTGTCAAAGAATTTCAGTAAAACCTTTTATGAAAAAATACTTCCTTATTTTATTTTTCTTTAGCCAATTGGGTTTTAGCCAAAATCAAAATATTTCAGGTGGATTGATATTTGATGGAGAACCCTATATGGCTATTCACCCAACCAACTCACAGCATATCACCGTTGCCTGGATTGGTTATTCCTTAGGCCAACCAGTAGGCATTAAAACAAAAGTATCCACCAATGGAGGGGCTACCTGGTCTGCACCTCAGTTTTTACCTCACGGCCGACCAACCCAACATTCGGCTGATCCATCTTTAGATTATGACAATGCTGGAAATTTATGGGCTTGTTATATTGATTATATTGAATCGCCGGATACCGGTGGAATATATGTGGTGAAATCAACAGACGGTGGTTTTACCTGGACGAATTTTACCAAAGCAATAGATATGTATGCCGATGGATTAGAAAAACCCGTCGACCGACCTTGGATGGCAATTAATCCTGTTAACAATCATATGTACATCACCTCTAAACCTCCACCATGGGTATTAGCTCCAAACCGAAACTATTTGACAAAATCATATGATGGCGGATCAAGTTGGGAGCCATGGAGATATTGTGATACCGCAGGATACTTGATTGGTAATCTCATTACACAACCAATGGCGGCTTTGGATGTGGGCCCTGATGGAAAGTTACATATTATGTATCCAACGTACGAAACCAGCCAAAATATTTTGCCGGGTTATATCCATGCATCCTCTACCAATTCAGGAAATAGTTTTAGTTATCATCCTGCCATTTATGCTATCCCAGGACCACAGGATACTTTGATAAAGGCAGGATATAATTTAAAAGTAGATCCCTCAGATCCCGATCATTTGGCTTTTGCCTATGCCTTTCGACCCAATGGTGGGGATGCTGATGTACAAATGATAGAATCAACCAACGGTGGTATAACCTGGACATCGGCGATAAGAGTGAACGATGATCCTGTTGGAAATGGTAAAGTGCAAGATTTAGTTTGGTGTGATTTTGATACGGATGGAGATCTTATTGTTGGTTGGAGAGACCGACGAAATGCATCAGGAACCGGATATTCAGTATCATCTGATATTTGGGGAGCTGTTAAATGGAAAGATTCAATCAACTTTTCTGCCAACTTTCGCATTGCGGATTCTTTGGCCAACTACCAGGCGGTATTATCACAAAGTGGAAACGACTTTATGAATATTGCTATGCGCAACGATACCATGTATGCCGTTTGGGGAGATGTAAGAACCGGTGTTCTGCAAATTTGGTTTGCAAAGAGAGATTTAATAACCGGAGTAACCTCAGTTGAACAAATTACCTCAGAACAAATTCCAACCTTACAAATATATCCTAACCCAGTGAAGGATTTTTTAAATTATAGTGGTATGGATGTAACACATATCGACATTTACGATATGACCGGTAAAATTCAACTTCAAGCCAACCCGATACCCAACAATCAACAGATAGATATATCTCAATTACCCGCTGGTTCTTATGTTGCTACCTTTACAAGCATTAACGGAAAAGAATCCAAAAAATTTATTAAACAATAGCTTAAACCTTTTTTGGAGGCAAAGCAAAGGCTTGAGCTTCATGCATAAATTTATCCCGATGAGCACCATCGCAAAATGGTTTATTTGCGCTTAATCCACAACGACATAAAGAAACAATTTCTCGTCCTCCCAAATCGTAAATATTTCCATTACTATCCACAATTTCAATATCGCCTTCGATTCGAATTGGCCCGTTATTATTAATGGTAATTTTCGTTTTCATAATATTTATTTATCATCATTAGAATGCTTAAAGATATAAAAAGAATCTATCCAGGCTTTGAAGCAATTTCACACCCACTTAATATATCTAAAAAAACCAACAACCAACGAAGATTACTAATGCGAACAATATATTTAAACAATACACCTAAATTTACAAATTAAGAACACCCCCACGAATCCGCAATCCAAAAAATTGTATTGGATCGATAACCTATCTCACCTTAATTAAAGGTACATATTCTCTCATAATATTCACCTGCTCTGATGGCGATTTCCCCTTTAAGGTGGTTGTTGAAGGATAATCAGGATAAACGGGAAGAAGATATAATAGATTGAGAATATAATTCGCCTTTACTGCAAAGGCAACATTATCAGCATAAAATAATTTTGAATTAATTACACCAATTACATTTCCATCGTAATCTAATAGAGGGCCTCCACTATTACCAGGCTGTACAGGTGCACTTACCTGATAAGCAAGAATATTCCCATCCATTCCTGTACGTGCATTAATGCTACCTTCCGTATATTTTAGTTCATTGCCAAGGGTACTCATGGCAAATGGATAACCTAAAGCATATACATTGGTACCCACCTCTTCTAATTTAGTTTGAATACTATATGGTATAGATTTGAAATTTTTAAAACTTTCATCTTTTATTTTTATTACGGCCAAATCACTTTTTTCGTCTTTCAAAATTACCTCACATTGATAGGAAACCACATTTCCATCCCTGATTAAATCCACCTCCATTTCATTGGCCCCGTCCACCACGTGATGGTTAGTAACAATGTATCCATCAGTCGATACAACAAATCCACTGCCAGTACTTTTCCAGGCTTTATTTTTCATGGTTTTTGCATCAATATCAGCCGAAACAAAGGGGGCATCGATTGTTTTTGTAATCACCAATTCTTTCACCTTTATTGCAGAGTTTGCCCCAACTTTATATCCAACAAAATTTCCCTGTTCCTTAAAAGAAGCGGTTTTATAAACCGGCGTATAACCAATAAAACATTGTACCGTATCCTTATAACTCATGAAAAATAATTCATAGAACTTTTCCTCCTTCTTTTTATTGGTTTTTGTTGTATTACTAAAGTCATAATATGTTTGGTAATCGCTGTCGCTACTTGCATAAGCAACACCTTTGGAGAGTTCGGTGTAAGATCCATCTTTGTACTGGCCCACTTCATAATTACCTTCCTTATCCACCATAAATTGATGAAAATTCTTATCATCAGTATATGCAAATACCAACCCGCTTTTGGCTTTTGAATCGCCCTTAACATGGGATATTTTTGTAGTTATTACCAGTAGTTTAGAATAGTCAAGAGGCTTAAATAATTTTTTTAAACCCGCTTCCTTAGAGGTTGATAAAATAAGCCCTTCTCCTTTATAACTTGTTTTAATTTTTTCTGTACTAATACTAGTTGTTAAATCATTAACATCGGCATTAGCGGTAAAATATCCGTAATCACTTCCATAAGTATTTCCAAAATTAAATAGGTCGGCTACGTCATTCTTATTTCCCTTAGCAGGCTTAGGTGGATTAAAGTCATACTTTTCGGTTGCACCACATTCACCATATTCGTCGCAATTGTAAGCATCCGTTCCCACTATCTTTCCCTTATCATAATAAGCAAAGGCCTGCAATAATCCTGATTCGAACCATGAAACATACATGCCGTCTAAATTTCCGTCCTTGTAATTACATTCGTAAGAACGACTCCCATTCTCATACCAACCTTTAGAAGCACCAGTCATTATACCATCCAGATATTGTGTAGATGTTTGTTTCTTCCCATTTTTATAATACCAACTGCATTCTCCTTCATGTTTGCTATTATAACTATCATATTTATCCAGATAACTAAAGCGACCTTCCCATTGTAACTCCCCGGAAATAAAATAATCCTTTACTAAACCAAAAGGAACTCCTTTTTCATCATAAGTAATCACCCTATAATAAGAAGCAACCGCAGAATCACACTGCTTCCATTCTGCATTAAAAAATTCCTTCACCGGCTTCTGGGCCATGATTGAGGTGGTTAAACAAATCAAAAGGAAGGTGATGGTTTTTCTTAGCATAATGCGGTATTTATTAAGTAACAATATTATACAAATAATCTGGAATAGTATAACGTGAAATGTCAATTTTTGTTGAGTTCAACTCCGATTAAGGATCTCGCTTTTCTGATGCCCATATAAAAAACCCAACTGGTTGCTAGTTGAGAAATGTCCAGCTAACCCCCACCTGCACACTTCTATCCTGCAAAGGATAATGAGGTGTAGAATAATATGGCACATCGGGCCATCGTTGATTAACATTACGAAGTTTTACAAAAAACTTCACCGTTTTTATAATGCCCGAAATATGAATATCAATAAAGGGATAGTTCCCTGTTAAATCCTGATTTTGAAGATAAAATGCAGCCGTCATCGGATCATAGGCATTGGCCATATATGGCGTATTATATGAAACGTCCACGCCTGCATTTAAAAGCAAAGCCTTTTTAAATATATGACCTTGGAAATAAATAGATAATCTTCCGGCAAAGTATGGCAACCTAATTTGATCGGTGGTAGAAAACTGTCCAATCAATTTCGGATCGAAAAATATTTTCCATGCCCTAAATCTTTTCCTAATCTCTAAGGTAAAAATATTCGCCACATCCGTTAGTTGTGTTGGTCTGGCAAGGGTGTCCAGATAGGTATAATTATTCACCAAATAAGAATTAAATTCTAAGTCAAGATTCCAGTTTTTTATTTTATAAACCAATGAAATATTTAATTCACGTTGCTTATCCAGGTCGAGCTGCCAAATGCGATGATTGGATTGAAAATTTTGCATGAGCCAAGAAGGTTCAAACTGTCGATAGCGGATACCCGCCGTTAATGACTGTTTTACCTTGGCCGAATCTTTGGATTGGTAATGAAATTTAAATTGAGCTCCAAAATCTCCAATGTTATATCCTGCAAAATAAAAGTATCCAGTAGCATCCATTGAAATTTGTGGACTGATATCAAAAGTAATTCCACCAAATGCATTTAAATTGTGGTAATTGGTGGCAATCGCCACACTGTCGATCTCTGTCTTGTCTGGATACTTCACCCCTATGAAGTTGACTAAGTCGATAAACTCATGCTTAATTCCAGCACTGACGGGACTATTGGCACCAGCCCTCTTTTTTAAATATAAAAGCACCTTCAACTCATTTTGCAATTGATGGTAGGCCAACCCATGCCGGGTAAAAGTAGAATCAAAAAATATATCCTGATAATAATCTAAATTGGGTTGGGCATCTCTGTATCGATTGGTTCTGAATTCATAATTTAGGGTATGCATAAACGTAAGTAGTGGAGCCGCTACCCTTGTGTTGCTATCAATATTTTTTCGGTTAAGTGTGAAGGCTTGTTGAACAAAAACTGCATGATTAAACCATCGTTGTTGTGCACTATCTAGGTTTACCAGATAATAGGTCCGAGTTCCACCAAAGGCATTTTGTTCGAATACCGAATCATTTTGAAGTCCTCCGTTCTCTGTAAAAAAAAGATTATTATGGAGATAACTCCAAATCAATTTATACTTACCATCCAATGTATTAAATCTCCCGGTAAATCTAAAATGATGGCTTAAAGCACGCTGGTTAGAATAAAACCCGGCGGAATTGGTATGATTATACTCAATCCCCAACTGAAGATTTTTTAAAATACGTTGGGTATGCATTACTTTTAAATGCTGTTCACTGCCCATTCCCAAAAAATAAGCGGCTTCGGTAACAGGCCTGGCAGTTAAATAAAACTTGGTGTTCCATCTGTCAAACAGATAGGCATCAAAACTATGATAACCTGCATCGAATCCGGAAAACTTTTCCGGTCTAAAGATCATCGGTTGATTCGCGGTAAACAAATTCCCCAAGGAAGCATTTACCGTGTACATTTTAACAGATGGGTCAAAAAACCTAAATTGGGTTACACCGGTATCTTCATATTCGTAGGTAGTTAAAGCCTTTTTATCAAAATACTCTAAATCCAGGTAATAAACCTTCATGGTATCCCGCAAAATCCTTAGTGAATCCTTTTTGGTCATTTGAGACCAAATAGGCGACACCACGAATAAGAGGACCAGGGTATATAGAAATCGCTTGATAATGTTTTAAAATTTCTCAAAAATAACAATAGCTAGCCAACATTATTGTGAAAACCTTTGATCTTAACTGTAAATTAGCGCAATAATTACCGTTTATGATATTTGACCACATCAATAATGCTTATTTGTACTATGGAATGAATCCCTTATTCCAAAAGGCTTTTGAATATCTTACTACTCACGATTTTAATACCATAGAAAATGGAATCTATGAAATTGAGAATAAGGATATTTTGGCTATTGTAAATAGCTATGATACAGAGCCAGCTTCACAAAGATTTTGGGAAGGTCATAAAAAGTATATTGATATTCAATTAATGATCAGCGGAACTGAGAACATGGCACATGCGCCGGTTCAATTAGCAAGTATCCTTCAACCATATGATAAAGAAAAAGACTTTATCAAGTACGACGCAAAGGGTCATGAAGTAACCGTTCCTGCTGGTTATTTCACGATTTTTTACCCTACGGATGTGCATATGCCCAACCTAATAACTAAACAAGTAGAGCATGTAAAAAAGGTAGTCATGAAGGTAAAACTACCCGACCCAATTATAGAGCTAACTTTGGCCTCTAACAATGCACATAAATTGGAGGAAATAAGGAGCAAGTTATTAGGATCAGGAATATCCGTATTAAGTTTGGAGGAATCAGGCATAAAAGAAGAATTGCCGGAAACAGGAAATACATTGGAGGCCAATGCCTTTGAAAAGGCCAATAGGGTATATAGTAAGTTCGGACTAGGTTGTTTTGCCGATGATACCGGACTTGAAGTGGAGGCCTTAAACGGAGAACCAGGGGTATATTCCGCCCGTTATGCAGGCGATAAGGCTAGTTATCAGGACAATGTTGAAAAACTTTTGAATGAAATGACCGGCAAATCAAACCGAAAAGCTCGATTTAGAACGGTTATCTCCTTAGTGTTGGATGCAGTTGAATTTAGATTTGAGGGAATAGTGAATGGTTATATTATAGAAAAGCCAAGAGGAGTGCAAGGTTTTGGATATGACCCCGTTTTTGTTCCTGAAGGATATGACTGTACCTTTGCAGAAATGGAACCTGCATTAAAAAATAAAATTAGCCACAGAGGCATTGCGGTTGAAAAATTGGTCAAGTTTTTGAAAGAAGATCTTTTAAAATAAACAAATGAAGAAAATAATTTTCTTATTCTTAATAAGTTTGCCTTTGTTGGCGAAAGCGCAAAACCAAGAGGCTCAGATATACCATGATAAACTTATTGACCAAGCCAAACTGGTAGGTGCAGCCCTTAATCAATTCAATACTTCGTTAGAAACGGATAGTGCCTACCTCATGCATAGTAGTAGGGCTGGTTTAAAAAAACAATTAGACAGCTCTATAACCTATCTAAAAAACATTGAAGCTTATAAAAATGATGATGATTGGCATAGAGCACTAGGTTTACAATTTCAGTTTTATAGAGATTGTGTGGATAAAGAATACATTAAGTTTATTGACTATTCATTGCGACTATCTGTTCTTAATGAAGACGAGATTACTGACTTTACCAAAATGATTTCCAAATTAAATGATAAAGAGTACGGTCTTTCTCAAATAGTGGATGAAGCCTACGAAGAGTTTGTAAAGAAATACAAAGTGGAACCCACTAAGTAACTGTATGCTCCTTCAAAAAAAGTTGAGCTGTTTCTTCAATGGTTTTTGCTACAGGAGTAAATTCAAATCCTAATTCATTTTTGATTTTATCGTTTAAATATTGACATTGTAAGCTGGCGTTTCTTAAAGTTTCTTCAGTTATCAGAGGTGTTCCTCCGGATAATTTTGTTCTCCAAGACTCCATTTTCACCAACCAATTTGCCCACTTTAAATTAACGGGCTTAGTCGCTTTAGGTTGATGTAACTGCTCTGCAATAGCATCAAAAACCCATCTAAATGGCTTATTCTCTGCGCTTAAAATATATCGCTCCCCATTAATATCTTTTTGCATCAATTGAATCATACAGTCTGCTACATCTTTTACATCTATCCAACCCGTAATTCCTTGAGTATAATATTTCATTCCTTGATGAACCCTTTCAAACATTTTACCTGTGCCTTGGTTCCACGGGCAATAACCCAAAATAACAGATGGATTCACCACAATTACCGGTAAGCCCTCTTCATAAGCACGCCAAACTTCCATTTCGCTTTTGTATTTGCTATATCCATATTTACTATTAACAGGATCTGTTTTCCAAATGCGAGATTCCTCTATTATTTCTTCCTGTACCGATCTGCCTAAAGCAGCTATACTGCTTACATGCATGAATTTTTTAACCCCGCAATACAAGGCAGCATTTACCAAATTAGCGGTGATGGTAATGTTATTGTTAATCATCCTTTGATGATGTTTTGGATGGAAAGAAACTTCAGATGCACAATGATAAATAGCATCAATTCCTTCTAAGGCATCCTCAATTTCATAGGTGTCAAAAAAATCAATATTCATCCACGTTATTTTTTCAAAACGATCGGAAGCGCCAGCAAGCTGAAAAACTTTTTTAACGTAATTTAAACTGGTAGTAACTCTTTTTGCTGCAATGAGCTGATCTGATAAAGCAGATAATTGCACCAATACATGTGCCCCTAAAAATCCACTTCCACCTGTTACCAATATCATGCTCAAATGTAAGAAAAAGAGATAAGATCGCTTTGATTTAATATTTAAACCAGAATCCTTCTCCACCCCAACTGTAGGCCTTCATCTTATAGCCTGATTAAATCAATTGTTGAATAGCAGGTGACGGCCTTCCAACACTATCAGCCTCAATACCCTACAAACAAATTAATTATATTTGAACTGTGAAAACCAAACATATGAGATTATTTCAAGCTTTTCTATTTTTAATTACCACTTTAATCCTCAATTCCTGTGTTCATTATCCCACTGAGTTTTGTAGTTTTCCGGCAGCGAATGATTCGATTACACAAGTAACCCGTATCGCATTTGGATCATGTTCCAAAGAAGATATATACCAGCCCATTTTATATAAAATTGCAGATAAACAACCGGATATGTTTATCTATTTAGGAGATAACATTTATGGTGATACCCGAGATATGGAAATTTTAAGAGGGAAATATGCCTTATTAAGTTGTTCTAAAGAGTTTCAATATTTAATGGGTTCCCAACCGGTTTTTGCTACCTGGGACGATCATGATTATGGCGAAAATGACGCCGGAAGAGAATACCCCAAAAAGGCTGAATCAAAACAAATATTTTTAGAATTTTGGAAAGAACCTGCAACATCTGAAAGATGGATACACGAAGGGATTTATACTTCCTATTCGTTTGGAGATACAGCACATTTGGTTCAACTTATATTATTGGATAATAGAACGTTCCGTTCACCGATTAAATCGGGCCCAGGAGGATATGTTCCCAATAATGATCCAAATGCAACTATGTTGGGTGCTGAGCAGTGGTTATGGCTTGAACAAGAACTTTTAAAACCCGCGAAGATTCGCATCATAGGAACTAGCACTCAGTTTGGTTGCGAACATAATTTTTGGGAGGCATGGGCAAATTATCCATTGGAACAGTCTAAAATGTTTGAATTAATAAGAACTACGCAAGCCAATGGCGTTATTTTTATTAGTGGAGATGTGCATTATGCCGAATTATCCAGAAGAGATGAACCTAACCTATACCCCATTTATGATGTAACTTCCAGCGGATTAACCCAATTAGAATTAAGCCCTGCTAGCAATCAATATAGAATAGGATCTGCTTATGCAGAAAGAAATTTTGGTATGATAGAAATTAATTGGTCGGCCCCAGATCCGGAAATAAAAATCATGTTTTTTAATGAAGAAGGGATTGAGTTGTTTTCACATACTGTGGTTCTAGGTGCGCTTCATTTTTAGCAAATTCTTTAACATCAATCAATTTTCTATTTTTGAGTAGAAATACAACTATGGCACTACCTAAATATAACCTGATAAACGAATTAAAATGGAGAGGGATGATACAGGATATCATGCCCGGCACCGAAGACCTTTTAAATAAAGAAATGGTGAAAGGCTATGTAGGTTTCGATCCAACAGCAGATTCATTAGGGGTGGGAAACCTCGTACAAGTAATGACCTTGTTACATTTTCAACAAGCCGGTCATAAACCCTATGCTTTAGTGGGGGGTGCCACCGGTATGGTGGGTGATCCGTCTGGTAAATCTCAGGAACGAAATTTATTAAATGAAGAAACGCTTCAACATAATTTGGCTTGTCAGCAAAAACAATTAGAAAAATTTCTGGATTTTAATTGTGGTGAAAACTCTGCTGAAATTGTCAATAATTACGATTGGTTCAAGAATTTTTCCTTCTTAGAGTTTATTCGTGATGTGGGAAAACATATTACCGTGAACTACATGATGGCCAAAGATTCGGTGAAGAAAAGATTAGAGGGAGAAGGGATGTCGTTTACTGAATTTACCTATCAATTGGTACAAGGTTATGATTTCTATTATTTATGGAAGCATCATGGAATTCAATTGCAGATGGGAGGTAGTGACCAATGGGGAAATATTGTAACGGGAACCGAATTAATAAGAAGAAAAGATCAGGGAGAGGCATTTGCCTGCACTACTCCGTTGATTAAAAAAGCGGATGGAACAAAATTTGGCAAAACAGAAAGTGGAAATTTATGGTTAGATCCTAAAAGAACAACTCCTTATCAATTTTATCAGTTTTGGTTGAATGCATCTGACGAAGATGTAAAAAACTATATTCGAATTTTCACTCTATTAAAAGAAGAAGAAATTATTGCTTTGGAAACTTTGCATGCAGCAGAACCGCATGTTAGACATTTACAAAAAGCTTTAGCAAAAGATATTACGATTCGTGTGCATTCCGAGCATGACTATAAAATAGCGTTAGCTGCCTCCGAAATTCTATTCGGAAAAGGCACCACCGAAATGCTTCAAGAATTGGATGAACAGGCATTATTGGATATTTTTAGCGGGGTCCCTAAATTCAATATTCCCAAATCAGATATTGAAGCAGGTATCAACGCGATTGAATTACTTAGCACTTCTGCTCCAATTTTCAGCTCAAAAGGAGAGGCTCGAAAAATGTTACAAGCCAATGGTGTAAGTATCAATAAAACCAAAATCGGCGACAAATTTAATATCTCAGAACATGAGTTGTTAAAGGATAAATATGTAATCGTTCAAAAAGGTAAAAAAGATTATTATTTGTTGATTGTAAAGTAATTGTACTTTAAATCTTTATGTCTCCTTACCTGCATGAAACTTGTTTGATGCCAAAGGACTCGAACCTTTTAATCGTTAAATTATCCCCGTGATAGAAAATTAAATTATCTTTAAGGTTTAATTTACCAAACATAGCATATGAAAAAAGGTCTCCTATTATTTATTTTAACTCTTTCATCTAGTTTCGTCGGATTTTCGCAAGGTTTCATCACTAATCCTTATGGTTTAAGCCGTCCACCTATTGCTGGATCTTCCCCTTTTCAGGACTCCCTATGGGCAATTGATACCAATGCCTATAACATCGTGCTAAGGCATGGGCCAGTATTGCCAGGATTTACAATTACGGGGATGACCGGGCTTACAATGCATCCTCATACCGGAGAGCATTTCATCATTATGAAATTAAGTGCTGTTAGCGGGAGAGTATTAGGTAAGATCAACCTTTTAACGGGTGTATGTGCACAAATTGGAAATCTTGGTGCAAATTATTCTACCATCACTTTTAGGGAAGATGGTCAACTCGTAGGTGCTACAGGCAATGGAGCTACACCTCCCGAAACCATGTTTTTGATTGACCAAGCCACGGCAATAACCACCTTGGCCTATACCATGGGAAATGGTACAGATGGAGAAATTCTGGCCTACAATTATGATGATAATTCATACTATCATTGGAGCGGTAATTCAACCATGGTAATGGAAAATATGTTGGCAACTGACGTTACCTATACACCTACAAATATTCCTATCACCGGCACACCTGGCGGTGAAACTTTTGGTGCCGTCTACTTAGGGAATAATAAATTCATGATTTCTAACATCGCTTCATCCTTGCTGAAGGTTACTTCAAATGGTGTTTATAGCTCTGCCTTGATGTCATTACCTGATGACTTGAGAGGTTTAGCTTTAGTGGCTAGATGGATTACCGGCCCTTCTACAGAAACCACCACCATTTGTGCTAATGATTCCGTTATGTTACAAGCCTTAGCAACCAAAAATGATGGAAATAGGCATAAATTTCAATGGGTGCTAAATGGAGTAAATATTCCTGGTGCTACCTCTGATATTTATTATGCCAATCAAAACGGAAGGTACAATTGTAGAATTATTTTGGACTCACTATATACCAACAACCAAACCATGGATAGTTTGATCACAGCATATACCGATACTGCTTGGTTTGGAAGAACTCTGGTTGTAAATCCATTACCCATTGTAAATTTAACACCTACACCTAATGCTTATTTCTGTTCGGTAGGTGATAGTGTTCAACTCATGACAGATTCATTTAATACCATGCAGTGGTACAGAGATGGTGCTATACTGCCATCAGCAACTGACAGTTCTGTTTATGCATCCATACCCGGATTGTATAATGTGGTTGCAACCGCTGCCAATGGCTGTTCTGATTCTTCAGCGGTTCCCACCCAAGTATTATTAGCACCCTCACCATCATTAAGTTCTAGTACCGGGGCTTGTTTTGGAGATAGTATATTATTAACCGCAAATGGTGGAGCCGCTCAATATAATTGGTTGTTAAATGGATCCACCGATTCTATTACAACTTCAAATACCATTAATGTAACAGTTGGTGGAAACTATTCTGTGGCAACTCTGTTCGGAACCTGCGTGGATACCTCCGCTTCAACTTCTATTAGCTTTGCGCCTCAATATGATGTGACGCCTGCTGGAGCGGGATCGATATGTGTTGGAAGTAATCAATTATTAACCGTAACTGCAGGAGGCAGCGGATACGTATGGTTATTGAACGGCACTCCAATAGTAGGTGCAACCTCTCAAACATTTAACGCCACCGCAACGGGTATTTATGAATGTATCATTACATTCCCTGGTTGCACTGATACAACCATTACTCAATACAGTTTAACAGCCGTAGATTGTTCTGGGATAGAGGAAAATTCGTCTGTTAGTGTAAGTTTATACCCGAATCCAGCACACTCTCAATTAAATCTGACAGCATCCAATGATATGATCCTGGAAAGAATTGAAATAATAGATTTATCCGGTAGAAAAATCTTAAGCAACCAACCAAATAGTTCCAGCATTAACTTAAACGTGGAAACACTTAAAGCTGGTGCCTATCTGATTACGATTGTTACAGAAAACGGAACAATTACCAAGAGATTTGTCAAAAATTAGTTTTTAGTTTCAATAAAATAAGAAAGCCTTTGTCTAATTGATAAAGGCTTTCTTATTTTATTGAAATGTCTCCACTTCCAACTAGCAATATTAATCTAGTTAATCAAATTTGAGGCCTCACCAATTCCCATAAAAGCAAATTATTGAATAACGTAGAAAACACATCCATTTTATTTGCCATTATTATGAGGTCTAACATCAAACTCGGCGAACTATAAAAGCTGTAAGATGCCCTGTAATTATGAGACCGTCAGCAATAGCAATATGTAATCAATTACAAAAAAACCGCCGAACAAATTGTTCGGCGGTTTTCAGTTAGTATAATGTAAATAAAGTATTAAGCCTTTACTTCTGCAAGTAACGCATCTAATTCTTCTTCGCTTAGAGATTCAAGATCACTTAACATTCCGGATGCAGATGCCTTATCCAATAAACCATTGGCTAATTGAGTAATGTTAGGCCCACTTAAAAGCTCCATGGTACTCACTTCCAAACCAAAACGTGCTTGAAATGCTCTGCCTAATTCTACCGCAATAAGTGAATCTACTCCAAGGAAGTTAATTCCTCGCGTTTTATCTATCTTTTCTACTGATAGTTTTAATACACGAGCTACTTCTTCTGCAGCGGCTCCTTCCATATAAGCTAAACGATCTGATTCAGCCATTGCAGACAACTCTCCGCAAAGTTCAGCCAATTTACCTCCAACACCTCCACCGGCGCCTTTCGAATCAGCTAATGCCTTAAATCGACTGCTTTGAGCAGATTTGGTATTGATGGATGACCAACGTGCCCAATCTACATCAAACATTCCCACCTGAACCGGTGTATTTTGAATTACTACCCCCAACCCTTCTAAGGCTTCAGCAGTGGTAAATCCAAAAATACCTCCACTTTCTAATATGGCAGTAACATTTGCATCACGAGCAGCTACTCCAACTTCTCCTAGTACTCCAAGATTGATGGTAGTTGCCTGTAATCCATTGGCTCTTCTATATTGTGCAAATTGATCCAAGAAAGTATTAGCAGAAACATAATTTGCTTGCCCGGCATTTCCTATTAATGCAGAAATGGAAGAGAAAGAAACGAAGAAATCCAAAGGAATATCCTTAGTATGCTTATGCACATTTAATGCTCCACCAACTTTAGCATTATAAGAAGTAACAAAACGATCACGATTCATATCTACAATAAACCCATCGTCTAATACAACTGCGCCATGGATAATTCCTTTTAATGGTGGCATTTCTTTTTTAATTTTTGCTACCACATCGGCCACAGCCTTATCATCAGTTATATCAATAGGTTCAGCGTAAACCTTGGTGCCATTGGCTTCAATTAACTTGATGGCAGACTTGGATTCTTCTGATTTTGCTCCACTTCTGCTTGCCAATACCAATTGTTTAACTCCCTTATCGGATAACCATTGTGCAATTTGTAATCCAAATCCTCCAGTTCCCCCGGTAATTAAATAGGTTGCATTGGTATCAATTTCCTTCTTCTCCGTCTTCACAGGAACCTCAACCTCCTGATCCTTAAAGTTGATAACCACTTTACCCATATGCTTGGATTGAAGCATAAAGTTGAACGCTTCAACCGCATCTTTAGCATCAAACAAATGAGTATTCACAGCTTTGAATACACCTTCCTCATAAAACTTCTCAATATCGCGATGTATTTGCTGAACTACTTCTGGTCTTTCCATCATTAACCTATCCACATCAATACCCAAGAATGAAATATTGTTGTTGAATTGTTGCATAGGTAATCCGGTATTTTCAGTGATATCACGTTTACCAATTTCCACAAATCGACCATAGGAAGCTAATAATTCGAACGATTGATATAATGCTTCTCCGGCAATTGCATTAATTACAACATCCACACCATAACCATTTGTATCTGCTTTTATTTGCTTGATGAAATCTAAAGATCTGGAATCGTAAATATTTTTAATTCCTAGTTTCTTCAGGTAATTACGTTTTTCTTCGCTACCAGCTGTAGTATAAATTTCAGCACCTACGTATTGTGCATATTGAATAGCCGCTAAACCAACTCCTCCAGTACCATTATGAATAAGTATTTTCTCTCCTTTTTGAAGCTGGGCTCTATTGCGTAAACTGTACAATACAGTCATATATGGTACCACCATTAAAGCATCTTCGAAACTGATGTTTTTAGGTTTACGCAAATAATAAGTAGGAACCGATACAACATAAGTTCTTAAACAACCTTCCGGTGCTGCAAGTATGATTTCCTCACCTACTTTAAAGTTGGTAACATTGGAACCCACCCTGGTAATAATTCCTGCGGCCTCGTGACCGATATTGCTTTCGTAATAACTTCCTTTGGTTGCCTTAGTAGATAATTGGCCAATTACTTTTAATCCATCTTTTAAGTTCAAACAGGCTGCATAATTTCGGATCTCTACTTCATCTGGAGCCAACTCTTTTTTGCGTTCAAACTCGTCATAATATAAACTATCCAAACGGCCAATTTGCCCAACTTCCAAAGCAACCGGTATGTCTGTTGAAACCTTTTTCTTTTCACCAGATGCACTTCCCAATGAAACCGAATGAAGGGTTCTTACATAACGTTTATTTCTGCGTATGGCAATATCCTCATCTTTGTTTCCTGACATGATTTCTCTGGCAAGAACCTCGAATTCACCTTCTTCTTTATCTTGATATAAGTCGATGGTTTTACAAGTAACATTAGGATTTTCATTGCTAATTAAATGATCTAATCCCCAGAATGCAGAAGTATCTAATGAAGCTCCTTTGTCGCCTTCAAGCACAACTTGTGATCCAACGGTAATAACCACCAAACGTACCTTATCATTTGGTTTGGTTTTAGCCAATGCCTTAGCAATATATACAACCGGCATCGTTTGATCAATCGCATCATGGAATGAAATATCAGCACCACGACCTTTATTTTCTGTACTCCAGGTATAAAGAATATGATTATAAGAATTCTCTGCAAAAAGTTGATGATAATCTTCTTCGTTCTTTGGATTAATGGTTAGAATGCCTTCATCATTTGAATATCCATCACCTTTCATAACAATGGTATAATCAATGCCTTTTTCGATTAAACCTTGCAATAAATCAAGGTTGTCATATTCACCAAAAACCAAGTATTTGCCAGGTGCATTAACATAGTCCTGATCCTTAATAGCTTCACCTTCACTCCATTGATATTCATAGAACCAGTTATCCATAGCACCTGCAGCATCGCCTTTGCTGCTATTAATTGCCTGACAAGTGATTCCTTCTAAAGCAACTAATACTTCTCCGCTATCATCAAAAAGAATTAAATCACCCGTAATAGAGCTATCTGTTCGTTCAGTAATTTTGCAATAACTCCAACATTCGTTACCCGGACTGGTATAAAACATGATTTGTTTTATGTTTACTGGAACAAATGGATTTGGATTGGTGCTTCCATCACTTACAATGGCTACCATTGACTGGAAAGCAGAATCCAAAATAGATGGGTGTAACAAATAATTATCCGCATTTCGAATTAAAGCATCATCCCCTTCTAATTTAACCAATACCTCGTTGTTCCCTTTATAGATTTGTTTTACTCCTTGGAACCAAGGTCCGTACATTAATCCACGTGCATCCAAAGAAGCATAAAATTCTTTTGAATCTGCCTCAGTAACACAACGCTTTTTAATGCCTCCAAAATCAATAGAAGGAATATCCCTTGAAATGGTATCTTTTAATAATCTACCTGATGCATGCAACGTCCATGGAGAATTATCTTCTCTATATCTGCTATATACACTATATTTTTTCGAATCAGGATTATACGTTGTATGGAACATTTGAATACGCTTCTCATCCACCACAAACACCTGATTAAATTCTAAGTTTTGCAAAGTACATGCAGTATTCCCAAATTCCTTTTCATGAATGGCTAGTCCCGCCTCTACATAGGCTGCTCCGGGAACAATAATCATGTTTTCAATTTGATGATCGTGCAACCATGGTAATAAAAACTGGTTCACTTCTACCTCCCAAGCAGGGAATGGTTGACGAGCATTTTCATTCATGAAAATATGACCTGGCACTCCATGCTTTTCTTCCACGGATCTTTCAGACTCCTGCCA
>JBEIQI010000006.1:0-30586 GCA_040376605.1 Flavobacteriales bacterium
GGGAGACACTAAGTCTTTATAATGATGGGGAAATTAAAGTATTAATGCAGCATTTGTTAGACTGGGAGCATATATTGGAATTAGAAAGACCCCCTTCTATTGCTATCATTTCCCCTTATAGGCAACAAGTAAAAAAAATGGAGGAGGTAGTTAAACAAAAAGGAGAATCCTATAATGCCATAAAAATCAACACAGTTGACGCTTTTCAAGGCCAGGAAAAAGACATTGTTTATATTTCTTTAGTTCGGTCTAATAATAATGGAGATATTGGCTTTCTAAAGGACTATAGAAGGATGAATGTAGCCATGACAAGAGCAAAAAAGAAATTGGTTATCATAGGGGATAGTGCCACCTTAAGCAACGATAAATTTTATATAGACTTTTTAGAGTTTGTAGAAAAGGGTGGCTTTTACAAATCAGCCTGGGATTACCTTTACAAAGGGGGTTAGAGGCATAAAACCTGATGCAACGTCTTGCTGTGGCTCAGTTTTGAGAATTTTAAGTACCTTTGCAGGTATCAAAAGGACCTTCTTAACAATATGAAATCAGCGCTAGGAATAATTCCCGCCAGATACTTAAGTACTCGATTTCCGGGCAAACCATTGGTCGATATTTTTGGAAAGTCTATGATTCGGCGCGTCTATGAGCAAAGCCTAAAGGCCAATTATTTACAGAAGGTATATGTTGCTACCGATGATGAGAGAATTTATAATGAGGTAATGAGCTTTCAAGGGAATGTCGTGATGACCAATTCGCTTGCATTAAATGGAACTATTCGGTGTTTTGACGCCTATGAAAAAATTAAAGAAATCGAAGGCGAATTTGATTATTTAATCAATATTCAGGGGGATGAGCCGTTTATTCATCCTCAACAAATCATGTCTTTAACCAATTTGATAAATGAATGTGATTGCCCAATAGCAACGCTTGCCATGGAGATTACCGATCCTGCAGAATTGTGGGAGGATAGCGCCGTTAAAGTAGTGCTGGATAAACTAAACAGGGCAATGTACTTTAGTCGTCAGCCAATTCCATATTTGCAGGGAGTAGATAAGGCCCAATGGATGGCGAAAAGAACCTTTTTAAAACATGTTGGTATTTATGCATTTAAAACCAATCATATTCCTGAAATACAAAAAATGGAATCCACAGACCTTGAAAAGGCAGAAAGCCTGGAGCAGCTTAGATGGCTAGGGCATGGATTAAAAATTTCTGTGGGAATAACCACGCATCAAACCATTTCCATTGATACGCCTGCAGATTTGGAAAAAGCTATTCAATTTGCACAATCTATTAGCTAGAATATCGTTAACTTTCACAAAAATTAATGCATGAAGTATATATTAGGATTCTTTTTAATCACATTTTTTTCAATTTCTGGGTTTGCCCAAAAGAACAAAACAACCAAAACTGATAGCGAATACCTATTGTTTAAAAAAGCTATGCAGTTTGGTGATTATACCGTAGCTCGAACAGCAGTATTGCAGCTAATTGTAAAATATCCCGAAGTTCCTCAATGGAAAGACACCCTATTATCTATGTATGGTATGATGGGCATGTATGATCAGGCGATTATGCTCGGGGAAGATATTTTAAAGACGAAAAATAACGATACCAACTCCTTGCGAATTGTTGCTGTAAGTTATGAAAACCTGGGAGTGCTTAATAAAGCAATTGAATATTACGAAAAAGTATTAGTATTGGATGATAATGTAATCATGCGGTATAAATTAGCGGTATGCCAATATGGCCTTAAAAGAAATGCCGAATCCATGGCTAACGTTGATCGAATATTGGGAGATAAAAAGGCTACAGATCAGAAGATTACAATCACTTATGAAACGTCGAGTCAGGATGTGCCCGTCTTAGCGGCTGCCCTTAATGTTGGAGGTATTATTCTAATTGATGAAAAGAAGTTAGAGGATGCGAAATTATATTTCGAAAGTGCCCTTAAATTAGACCCTAATTTTGTTTTGGCTCAAAACAATCTTCAGGTGGCAATAGGTATGATGGATAAAGGTAAATAAAGAAACATGTTAAAAGGAAAAACGGCTAAAGAAAGCGCTGCACAAAGCACAGAAATTGTATTGCCAAACGATACCAATACCCTTGGGAACCTTATGGGAGGTAGGTTATTACACTGGATGGATATTATCGCGGCAGTTGCCTGTCAGCGTCATTGTGGTAGAATTGTGGTAACCGCTTCGGTAAATAATGTTTCTTTCGGTCAGCCCATTAAATTAGGTAATGTGGTTAGTTTACATGCTAAAGTATCAAGGGCCTTTACTACCTCCATGGAAGTCTTTATTGAGGTATGGGTAGAAGATACTTTTTCCGGCGAAAGGCTGCAATGTAATGAAGCAATATACACCTTTGTGGCGGTGGATCAAATGGGAAACCCCATTTATGTACCACCATTAATTGCCGAAACAGAAGAAGAGAAACAGCGATATGACGGAGCATTGCGTCGTCGCCAGTTAAGTTTAATCCTGGCTGGAAAGATGAAGCCTGATGAAGCCTCCGAATTAAAAGCCCTATTCGTACAATAACTATTAACAGCCTTATTGGTATAATTTTTGTTAAATGGTCAAGGTAATTGAGGCCGTATTGGTTACTTTTGCATAAATTTTAATGACCGCCTTTAAAATGCCTTTTGCATGATTCGATTAGTTATTCTTTTTTGTTCAATTTTTTTCAGCCTAAACCTTTCCCTGTTTGCTCAGTCTAAGCCATTGAGTTCAGATTCATATAATGCCGATGATATTGTTGGCATATGGTCTAACTCTGATAATATCATGAAGGTAAAGATTGAAAAAATTGGTTCTCATTATTTTGGAAAGCTCATATGGCTGGAGAAGCCAAAAGAGCCAGATGGTTCTCCGAAGTTAGACAAACATAATCCGGACCCTAGTTTACGTTCTGTTCCATTTATAGGGCTCCGCGTTATGAAGGATATGAAGTATAAAGGAAATGGAGTATGGAGTGGGGGAACCTTATATGATCCTGAAAAGGGTAAAACCTATGGTTGCAAAATATCCTTGGTTAATATGAATGTGGCAAGTATCCGAGGGTTTATTGGAGTGGCCTTGTTAGGTAAGTCCGAAAAATTCTCAAGAGTTGGTAAATAATATTTTTTGTATCTTTAGTTAGTATAAGCAATTTTGAGCCCGAAGCGTAAGAAAAAATTATTATTCATTATTGGGTCGCCCAATCAAACGACTCAGATGCATCAAATTTATCTTCAGTTAAAAGATGAGTTTGACTGCTACTTTACACAATATTTTGTCTCGGACTGGATCATGTACACCGCTCTTAAATTAGGTACATTAGAGCATACCATCGTTTCGGGTCGTTTTAAAAAAATGGGCGAAAAGTTCGTTAAAGATCATGGACTTCAGTACGATTATGCAGGGGAATCCTTAGGAAATAAATATGATTTAGTGTTTTTATGCACGGATATGTCTTATCCTCGGGTTGCCAAAGAAACGAAGACCATTTGGATTCAGGAAGGAATGACGGACCCCATCAATAGTTGGGCAAAATTTATCAAAAAAATGAAAATGCCGGCTTATATGGCTTTAAAAACATCCTTGAATGGAAGCTCTAATCTGGCAGATATTTATTGTGTGGCTAGCCAAGGTTACAAGGATTATTTTAGCCAGATGGGCACCGAAAAGGAAAGAATTATTGTAACGGGAATGCCTAATTATGATAATGTTTCTGAGTTTTTGATCAATGATTTTTCGCATAAAGATTATGTATTGGTTTGTACATCCGATATTAGGGAACAAAAGGTAAGTGAAGACAGGGTTGGGTTTATTAAAAAATGTGTTGAAATTGCTAATGGAAAGCCATTGTGTTTTAAGCTGCATCCTAATGAAATTTGGGATAGAGCCTATAACGAAATTATCGAAAACACACCAGAAGGAACTATGGTATTTCAAGAAGAGGATACCAATCATATGATTGCCAATTGTAGTGAGTTAATTACGCAATACTCTACCGTAGTTTATATTGGAATTGCACTAGGCAAACCCGTACATTCTTATTTTAACATAGAGGTTTTAAAGAAACAATTACCTGTTCAAAATAAAGGAACTTCAGCAAGGAATATTGCAGCTATAGCCAGAGAATTTGTTGATTTTAATGGAACTGGGAAGGAATTTCTGCGTCAATACGTGCCGGAGCATGCACTTCAATCCGTTTAAGTAAAAGATGAATATTGTTACGGTTGTACAGGCACGAAGAGGATCTTCCCGTTTGCCAGATAAAGTGTTGAAGCCTATTTTGGGAGTCCCTGTATTGTTGAGAATGTTGGAGAGGGTAAAGTCATCAACCCTGCATGGACGTTTAGTAGTAGCAACCACCCAGGAGGAGCCAGATAGAGAGATAGTAACACTTTGTGGTCAAAACAATATTCATTGTTATACCGGGAGTGCCTATGATTTACTGGATAGACACTATCAGGTTGGATTAATTTATCATGCAGATGCTGTGGTAAAAATACCCAGCGATTGCCCTCTAATTGATCCTAAAATTATCGACGACGTTTTGCAGTATTATATTAGTAATTCAAATGATTTTGACTATGTAAGCAATCTTCATCCTGCTACATGGCCAGATGGAAATGATGTCGAAATAATCTCCATGAAAGCCTTAACCAAAGCATGGAATGAGGCAAAAAAAGATTTAGAACGAGAGCATACAACACCCTATATATGGGAGAATCCCGATAAATTTAAAATAGGTTCTGTTGTCTGGAATAAAGACTACAGCACATCCCATCGGTGGACTCTTGATTATCCAGAGGATTTTGAACTGATAAAAAGAATTTATGAAGAATTGTATCCAACAAATCCACATTTTGGGCTACAAGATATTTTAGATTTATTAGATCAAAAGCCGGAGATTGCTCAAATTAATAAGAATTATGCTGGGCAATATTGGTATAAAAACCATTTAGCTGAATTAAAGCATATCGACGATAAGTGGAAAAATAAATAATCGATTAAAAGTACCTAAAACCTAATCTCGCCTTATGTTTTACTCCTCTCATCAGCAATAAGTTTGGCTAAAGCAACAAACGCTGTTTCTTCGGCACAGGTTTTCGCCAAGCCCACCTAATTACTGCTGCTCCGGGGTATCACTTCAGTCGGGGGTAAAAATCATTATCTTTGATAAAAGTTTACATATTATGACCCCAGAGAGACTAGATATATTAAAAAACCAAGCACTTAAAGTTCGTGAACATATTGTAAGGATGAGTACCGATGGAGGTTGTTTTATTGGCGCATCCCTATCCTGTGCAGATCTTTTTGTTTATCTATATAATGAGTTTTTAAATACCCACCCCAATAATTTAAAAGATCCAAACCGGGATTATTTATTGCTTTCAAAGGGACATGATGTACCTGCCCTCTATGGGGTATTCGCCGAACTTGGCTGGATCGAAAAAGACCGATTAAAAAATCATCTTAAATCAAATGATTTTATTTACTGGCATCCCAACAGGAATATTCCTGGTATTGAATTTTATTCGGGTTCCTTGGGGCACCTACCCTCAGTGGCAGTTGGCATCGCAATGGATATCAAAATCCGTGGAGGCAAAAACAAGGTTGTGGTAGTAACTGGAGATGGAGAACTAAATGAAGGTTCGGTATGGGAATCTTTATTGATTGCCCAAGCCTATAAATTAGATAACCTCATTTTTTTGGTAGATAGAAATCAATTTCAGGCCAATATTCGAACCGAAGATCTCATACCTTTAGAACCCTTGCAAGATAAGTTTAAGGCATTTGGCTGCGCTGTTAAGAGGATCAACGGGCATGATTTTAATCAACTCGAACAAGCCTTCTCATCGTTCCCAATAGAATCTGGAAAGCCCAACGTTATCATTGCCGATACTATCCGTGGCAAAGGTCTCCCAAGTATTTCCGAACGAGCCGATAGATGGTTTTGTAATTTTACGCATCAAGAAGTTGAAGATCTTTTAAAGGAGCTTCATGGTCAGGCTGATGCTACCCTAACTTCCGAAACACTTACAGTAAGGTAATGAATTCCTTATTTCAAGTTAGATTCGACCATTTGCAGTATTTGCTGAAAGAATATCAGGATGAAATTCAAGGATTAAATAGCGAACAATTGAACCAAAAATCGGAAGGCGGTAACTGGAGTATTGCCGAAATCATTTATCATATCTCCCATGCCGAAAAAGCAATCGTCCCGTATATACAGAAAAAGCTAAACAATCCTTCAGAAACAAAAAAGGCAGGATTCAAATCATGGTATAAGGCAAGCCTGCTTCGTTTGGCCTTAAAGTCATCCCGTAAATTTAAAGCGCCAAAACAGTTAGATGAGCCGAAGGGCCCTTATCATGTTGATCAATTAATGGAAGAGTGGAAAACCATTCGATTTGCTTTAGAAGAAACCTATCATCAGGTTCCAGAAGAATTGATTCGTCATCAACTATTTAAGCATCCTGTCGTGGGTAAAATTAACCTAAAACAAACTTTGGGATTTATGGCAGATCATATGCAAAGACACCTTCTTCAGATTCGAGGGATTAAGAAGGGTATTAATTAACTATCGGGTTACGATTATTTTCGTGGTTTCAATTGCCTTGCCATCCATACTTATTAGCGTATAATACAGTCCGGCAGCGTATCCAGAAACGTCCAAAACATATTCGGTATTGCATTTGATAATGGAGTGAACTTTTTTTCCACCAGCATCATAAATATCTACATTAAAAATATCGCGATTTTTTGAAACGATATGAATGATTTGATTGGAAGGAATTGGAAATATATTAAAGACGGGATTCAATAATATTTCTTCAATATTCTGTTCTTTGTTTATTAATTCCTCACTTAAATCATCAAACGTATCAGCAATAACAGGATCAATGGTTTTAATAGAATTGGCAAATTCTGGGAGTTGATTGATCGTGGTTACATCGCATTTCATTATTTCAATAATGGTTACCGAATCTTTTGTTGGTGGGGTAATAGATTCTATTTTTTCATCAGGAATGAATATCATTTCACCAAGCATCATTATTTCGTTTTCCATTTTAATTTCAACTGTTTGTATATCTTTTATGAGTTTTATTTGCACCCTTTTATTGGCATAACCTGCGGCTGATATTTCTATTTCCACGGTGCTACTTGCAAGGTCGTCTTGATCTATTGTAATTAAAAAACGGCCAGTTGTATCTGTTCTAAAGCCGTTGGTGGGCTTGTTAACTCCTGAAATGATAGTAATTCCAGCATCTCTAATTGGACTATTGTCTATCGTTGATTTTATAACCAGGGTTAGTTTTTTTGTATTAGTTTGGAAATTATTGACAGCCACTTTTCCTTTTAATGGATAGTGATGAGTTTGGGCCTGAGCTTTTTTATTTAACAAACTAATCCCTAGCAGGGCCATTATTGGATACATTGCTTTTCCCCAAACCACCCCTTTTAACCAAAAAATGAACCGTTGTTGATGATTGATGGGGGAAAGTTCTTTTATATTAATTCTCCCACAAACTTCGCCTTCACTATGTTTTAATGAATCAACGATTTCTTGGGATTGCATATGAGTAAAATCTTTCACCACTTTGCTGCATGCATCACAGTACCGACCTTTTTCTTGTGGGGTCATTTTATTCCAGTTTTCGTGGCAGGGCTTTGGGATAAATATTTTTCTGTTCATGTAACAATAGATATAGCTGGTATACACTTTAAAAAGGGAGTGGTTCAAATAAAAGAAGGTAAAATGAGGGAAAAACTACCAATGGGTATATCCTTCCGAATAAATGAATGTTAGAGATATGGGGAAGTATCCCTCAATCCTTTCTTACATTTTAAATAAAATTGATAGTTTTGTTCTGCTATGGTAAAAAGGATTGCTATTATAACTATAGGGTTGTTTGCATTTATCAGCAACCATTTAAAAGCTCAAGCGGATACAGCAAAGGTGGGAGTGTTCATTTTATCCTTGTACAACTTGGATATGAATGACAAGAGTTTTACCACCGACTTTTGGATTTGGGTAAATCATGATATTGATTCAATTTCCTTCGAGAACTCAATTGAAATTCCCAATGCCAAAGAGACTTCTTATTCTATGTTTATGGAAGAGGAGAAAGGAGGAGGAAGATGGGTAACCGAAAAGGTTCATGCGGTTGTTAAGGCAGACTGGGACATCTCTGATTTCCCCTTTGACAAACAAGTACTATCTATACAAATTGAAGAGGCAGATAAAGATGTTACAGAGTTAGTTTATGTCGCCGATGTCACCAATTCCAAAATTGACGAGCAATTAAAGTTAAAGGATTGGATAATTACAGACTTTACAGTAACGGATACTGCCAGAGCTTATAACACTTCGTATGGAGATCCTGAACTTTCTGAGCAGAGTGCATACGGGCAGATTAATGCGAATATTACTTTGAAGAGAATACATGTATGGACCATTTTCTTTAAATTGTTTACAGGGGTATTTGTTGGATTTTTAATTGCGCTATTTGTGTTTTTTATTAAACCCATTAATGTTGACCCCCGTTTTGGTCTTTGCGTAGGTGGATTATTTGCTGCTGTAGGTAATAAATATGTAGTTGAGGGCACCGTTTCCTCTGTTTCAAGCAATACCTTAATCGACACCTTGCATAACTTAACCTTCGTTTCTATCCTCATTATCATTTTTATCTCCATCGTTTCGTTGTTTTTATTCGAAAAGGGGGATGAAAAAAACTTGCGCAGAGCAAAGATGTTGGATACCTGGAGTTTTGTTATTATTCTAATTAGCTATGTTGCCTTGGCATTTTACTTTGTTAATGAGGCAACCAATGCATAAATAGAGCATTATTTTTTACAATAATGATCAGAATTCTCAACGGGGTATTTTTTATACAGATCTATATTATTAAAGCTTTTTTTACCTCCCCATAAAAAGATTTTTTCGAAAATAGGAAGAAGCTTTTTGGATTTTATTTTATCTAAGAAATAGATCTCATGCTCCTTTTCCTTCATCCCCATTTCATATAATATTTTGTCGTGACTATTTATCCCTAATGAATTGAAGTATTGTTTCATTCTAAAATATTCGCAAACATTGCCACTTTCTAGCCTTCCTGCAAAATAATAAGGCATAAACCAGCCGATAACATAACAGCTGGCAGATATTATTTTGCCAATAATATAAAACCTGAATTCAAAAAATTTCGAAACAGGAATATGATATTGTTGCATAATTTCTAAGACCTCTTGTCGATGGCCCCACTCATCATCTTCGATTTGCTTGATGGCTAGTTTCTCCTCTTTATTTTTAACTGAGCCAGCATGTCCCTGATATGCAAAGGCTGCAGCCTTTTCGGCCGAATAAGCCATTTGTAGAAGTTTCTGCAGTTCAGGGTGGTTGATTTCCATGATAGTTGTTTGGATTGGCTTAATTGGGATGTTCTTTTTTTCGGTAGAGGAGTATATAATAAACGGGTATCCCTAATGCGACTATTAATAAACCCCATCCAGTAACATCAAACATTTTTACTAATAGGATCAAACAAAATGCTGATGCCAAAAGAATATACAGAATAGGAAGTATAGGATATCCAAATGCTTTATAGGGCCTTTCGGCATTCGGCATTTTTTTACGCAAAATAAATATGCCAATGATAGTTAGAATATAAAACAGAATTACCGCCAACATTACATATCCCAACAATTGATTGTAGGCTCCTAACAAACACAATAAACAAGCCCAAACACATTGTAAATTCAATGCTTTTCCGGGCACACTATTTTTGTTCAAGGTTCCCAATCCTTTAAAAAATAGTCCATCATTGGCCATAGCATAATATACCCTGGCACCCGAAAGGATACAGCCATTGTTACATCCAAAAGTAGAGATCATGATCAATACTGCGATAGAAATAACTGCAGTTGTCCCACCAATGCTATTGGCTGCAGTAGCAGCAACGCGATCGAATGGTGATGTTTGGATATCCTGTAAAGGCAATACCGATAAATAAACAAAGTTGACCACGATATAAATAAATGTAACCAAACCAGTTCCTATGGCCAAACTTCTAACCAATGTTTTGGATGGATTGACTACTTCGTCGCCAGCAAAACTAATGTTGTTCCAGGCATCACTCGAAAACAAAGAGCCAATCATGGCCAACCCGATGGCAAAAACAATTCCTATACCCGTTAAGCTTTCAGTTGAAATAATAGCACCATCTTTTACAACTATCTTCTTTGCTTCCCACATGTTGGAGAAATTAGATGCAGTCGCGTCAGCATTCATGCCCACAGCAAAGCCTAAAACAATCAATACTAAAATGGCTATGATCTTTGTACTGCCAAAGATATTCTGAATAAATTTTCCATTTTTTACTCCTCTTCCATTGAGCCAGGTAAGTAATATAATAGATGCAATGGCTAGAACTTGTACCGATGATAATTTAAAAAATCCCAGATCCAAAATATAGTTGGTTTCGGAGAACCATGGAATAAGAATGCCCGTATATCTGGCAAAGGCGACAGCCACTGCCGCAATCGTACCAGTTTGAATAACACCAAATAGGGTCCATCCATATAAAAAGGAAACAAGTGGATTATAAGCCTCTCTTAAGTAAATATATTGTCCGCCGGCCTTTGGCATCATAGCAGCCAATTCGGCATAACTAGTAGCCCCAATAAGCGTAATGATGCCAGATAATAACCAAACCAATATTAAATAACCAGGTGAGCCAACTGTTCGTGCAATATCAGAACTTACAATAAATATACCAGAACCTATCATGGTTCCGGCAACGATCATTACCGCATCAAATAATTTTATTTCCCGCTTAAAGCCCGACATATTATTTAATGATCACTTTATCTTTATTTATCTCTTTACTGGTTTCTATCATAACTGTATAGATACCTTTCGCAAGTTCTTCTAACTTTATGTTCTTGGTATTTTTTCCAACCGTGGTTCTTCCAGTTTCTTGTTTTACTACCCTGCCAGCAATATCCATAAAAGTAATCTTATAAACTTGTTCCTGATTATTCCAAAAATAAATATTGGTTTGGTCGGTGGCCGGATTTGGGTAAACTCTTATTTCCTCTTCGTTAGGGGCATTGGTTGGCAAACTGGCCGAACTGCAGGGGGTAAAGTTAAATGGATCGGAATGAATACCATTTGCTATTACTTCCAATGTAAAAGATCCCACTGGTAATCCATTAGGGAGCTCAAATATGCCTGTATCTGGTAACCCTCCATAGGCAACACCAGTTCTATTCCAATTGCTGGTACGGGCATAATATGCATTGCCTCCCTGGGTCAATCTTACCAACGGAAAGTTAGTGGCCATTTGCCAATCGTGTCCCAAATTAGCTCCTTCTGATATTCCATTAAATCCGGTTCCAGGAATGGTGTATTGATCGCATGAAATAGGTGTAACCGTATTTACAGTTGGCTTACCAGCCGACAATTGTGGGCCATCAGGCATATATAAATAATATTGATAATCACCCTGGCTTGCATAAAGGATATTTCCATCAGGCAGTACAAGCATATTGGTATAATAGGTAGGTACAAATAAAGAGTCGCCTCCGTTTGGTGCAATAGTTTGCGCTATGGTATTAGTATTATAATCGAATTCAAAAAAATAAGATGGGGGTAAAAATTGATCAGTGCTTGCAGAACTTAGATTCTTAGGGCCTGCACAAAAAATAAATTTGCCATTGGGCATCATGGCACCTGCGCCATCCACCGAACAGAGATTCATCGGTATATCCGGCCCCATTACCCAACTGCCCATAGTTGTATCTCCTGATGGAGTATAAATAGCAGTTTTATGAATGCCTCCCACAATAAATGCACGACCATCTGGAAGTAATGTTGCGGGCCCCACCTCACTGGTATAGCCATCGTAAATAGTTGAAGGAACTGCACCATCTGGAATCCATTGGTTAAGCGCAGGAATATTTCTTTCCGTAGCAGTGCCACCTATATCCATAAATAAAATGCTGCTATCTGGAAACAGCACCCAGGATGATTCATCATGGCTACCTAAAGTAGATGGAGCTGCACTAAATGAATTAGTAAAAGGGTTAAATATTTTTACTCCATTATATCCAAGCACCGATGAATACACAATGGCTTGTAAAACCCTTCCATCGGGCAATAATTCGGAATTGGCATCCAAAAACTGCTCAGTACCATTAAGCCCGGCTGTTACTGGTGTCCAGATATCATTTACAGGATCATAAATTTCGTAAGTTCCGCCACCGGTTCCATATTCTCCACCAGCCACATAAAGTCTTCCATCTTGCATTAAACGAGAAGAAAAATATAACCTCGTATCTGCCATTGGGGAAATAGTTGTCCAGGTGGCCTGAACACATGTACCATCATAATCTGGTGTAAGCAAGTTCCATGTATTCCCCACTCCATCCACACCACCACTTGATGTTTTAACCAAAACAGTACCATCGGATAGCTGCACCATCACTCCTCCATTCGGATCTGGAGCCATATAGGTAAGTGATGTCCAAACACCATGTGCTAAAATTTGAAACTGTAGGAGTCCAAAAAGAGACAAAGTTCCTAAAATGTTCTTCGTTTTTAACATGCTGAAGGAGATCCTTTCCATAAAAAATTATTGGGTTACAAGATATTGAAAAAATGAATACCTACTTCCACTTGTATCACCTCCATTTTTATCTGTTTCACTCAATTTATTGCACCCTTCGCCACCTTTCCTTTAACCATATTCCTTGATCCACGTATATTCAACAACTAGAAACACTAAAATCATAAAAAACAAAATGAAAAAATTATTTTTTATCTTATTATGCTCTGCCACACTTCATATCTATGGCCAACAAACGGTTACTTTAACCGGAAATCAAAAGATGGAATATTACGATTCGCAATGGAACCGTACCGAAGACAAATCCAAAATGTCTTATTATAGGATCATTGAATATACCAGTGCGACTACTTGCAAGGGACCCATCGTTTATTACTATGCAAACGGAATAAAACAATCAGAAGGTAATGCTATATATGTGGACCCTGTAACAGAAAGCAAAGATAAATTTGATGGATTAGTATATTTTTACAATACCGATGGAAGCTTAAAAGAAGTAGATTTATGGGAAAATGGAACTTATGTTTCCTACATAAACGCTGATACCTGGCTTAATAGCAAATACAGGATAGGAGATAAAATTGAATATTTAGCCCAAACAGGCGATCAGGATATATGGCTTCCTGCCGAAGTTACTTTTCTTTTAGGAAGCAATGCATATCGATTAAAACCAACATTATTGGGTTGGGGAGAGGTGGATACGTATGAAGAATATATGAGGACTCCACAACCCCTTGCTATAAAACTTATTTTACCATCAGGTGCATCAGAACCAGGTATTGAAAGTCTTGCAAAAAAAGAAATGTTGGCATTAAGACCCACAGCTACGATATTACAAACTGTGATGAATGGAGATAATTGGGATGTTACCAAAGACTGGTATAACGTGCCACAATTCAGGGTAAAAAATGGATATGTAGCTTATAGTTTCGAAGGTAAATGCTATACGATGCACTTTTTATATTCCGAAGATTATTCGGGTGGATCATATCAAAAATCGACGGGAGAGTTAAGCCTTGAAAAGGAAACCCCTTATATCTGTAAATAATACTAAGATCAGTTAAAAGCCCTGTCGAGTTTAACCAATCATTCGACAGGTTTTTTTTTATGTTTATGCGGTCATTTGTGCATCAGCATGCACTTGTTGTAACCACCTTATCCCTTTTTCGAAATCTCGGGTTACCAAATACTTTTGATTTGGTTTATTCAGTATATAATAAAACTCTGCGATAATTTTTTGATACCAATTAATGGTGCAAACAACAGAAGCTGCCATAGGCGCAATGGCATCTAGCTTTAAAGCATTGAGTCTTGCCTCTTTCGTTAACCGGCAGTTGGGACCACCTTGAAAAATAAATAATGACTTTTTCCCTTTAGTAAGATCATTATAAATTTGGAGAAGTTGATTTTGTAATTTTATATCAATTACAGTTCCACTTTTAAAGTAAATATGAATAATTCCATCACGTCGGATACCAACAATGGCCTCATTGGTTTCTACAGTGGTAAGAAGTAATTCTCTACTATTCATGGTGGAATTAACTAGAATAAGGTTCGAATGTATTAAATATCTTTTTAAGGGCAACTAGGTACAGAAATATAACATTGTCTTTAACAGTTAAATTTCTAAATTTGTCATCACAATTTACAGAGTTATGGCTATTACAGCAGATCATTTGAAGGAAGTTTTAAGACGCCTGGAGGCGTTGAGGGGGTCTCTTTGACGTAGATGGAAAACTTATTGAACTTGAAGAAGAGGGCCGTATTCGAGAAAACCCCAAATTTTGGGAAAACCCGAAGGAGGCAGAGAAAATAGAGAAATCTATTAAACAAAAACAAAAACTCATTGCAGAATTTAATTCAGTAAAATCGGCCGTTGAAGATGCCCAGGTTTTATTCGAATTTTTTAAGGATGGTTCTGCCGAAGAATCAGAGCTGGAAGACCAATATAAAATTGCAGTAGAAAAGTTAGAATCTCTTGAGTTGAAGAAAATGCTTCGCGGACGTGAAGATGCATTAAATGCGGTGCTTCAAATTACGGCAGGAGCAGGTGGTACAGAGAGTTGCGATTGGGCGGGGATGTTGATGAGAATGTACACCATGTGGGGTGAAAAAAATGGTTACAAGGTGAGTCAAACGGATTACCAGGAAGGGGATGTAGCCGGTGTAAAAACAGTTACCCTAAATTTCGATGGAGAGTTTGCCTATGGTTATTTAAAGGGTGAAAACGGCGTTCATCGATTGGTACGAATATCTCCTTTTGATTCTAATGCCAAGCGACACACTTCATTTGCTTCGGTATATGTTTATCCATTAATTGATGATACCATTGATATTGAAGTGAAAGATTCCGAAATAGAATTTGAAACTTTTAGGGCAGGGGGAGCCGGAGGTCAAAATGTAAACAAGGTAGAAACAGCCGTTCGCCTTTACCACAAGCCATCTGGAATCATCATTAAAAATCAGGAAAGTAGATCACAATTACAAAATAAAGAAAACGCTATTAAATTATTAAAATCTCAGCTTTACGAAATTGAAATGCGAAAACGCACAGAAGAACGTGATGTGGTTGAAGGAAATAAAAAGAAAATTGAATGGGGTTCGCAAATTCGAAGCTATGTTTTACATCCCTATAAAATGATTAAGGATGTTCGAACCGACTATGAAACTAGCGATACCCAGGGCGTTTTAGATGGCAATCTGGACGGTTTCCTTAAAGCATTCCTGATGGAGTATAATTAATAACTTCTGGTACTTAAAAATTATTAATGCTTTTGTTCGATGAAAAAACGATTTCATTTTATTCTGTTAATTAGTCTGGCTTTTGCCTGTACAAATCGAAAACAACAAGTGGATCAGCTTATTGTAGGAGCAACCATTTATAGCATGGATAAGGATTCTACAACTTATTCGGCAATGGCAATTAGCAATGGAAAAGTTATTGCATTAGGGGAGGAGAAGGATTTCAAGCAAAAATATAGTTCAAAAGAAGTTATCAGTCTTCATGGAAAATTTATTTACCCGGGATTTATTGATGCTCATTCACATTTTTATGGATTAGGAGAAAGTTTAGTGAATGTGGATTTGCGTGGAATAAAGAGTGAAGAGGAAATGATTCAGAAACTTAGGAGTTTAAATTCTGTTGAAGGTACGACCGATAACAAGAAAACCCCAACAAGCATAATAGGTAGAGGCTGGGATCAAAACTTATGGGAAGGAAAAAAATTTCCAAATAACATTGAGCTCAATAAGCTTTTTCCGGATGTCCCCGTTTGTTTAACAAGGATTGATGGACATGCAGCATTGGTAAATCAAAAGGCTCTGGACTTAGCAGGGATCAACATTCATTCAAAAATTTCCGGCGGTGATTTCATAAAAGAAAATGGAAAACTTACCGGAGTGTTAATTGACAATGCCGTTGATTTAGTGAAGGCTCAATTGCCTGAACCATCCAAGGATGAAAAGAAGGAGATCATTCTTAAAGCCCAAACTGAATGCTTAAAATATGGGCTTACCACCGTTTCAGACGCTGGTATTAGCAAGGAGTTGATTGAACTTTATTCGGAAATGCATGCAAGTGGAGAATTAAAAATACGCATTTATGCAATGGCAAATCCAACTCAACCCACCTTAGGTTGGTTAATCAAAAATGGTCCCGTGAAAGAGGAGAGACTGCATGTTCAATCAGTTAAATATTATATGGACGGGGCCATGGGTTCACGAGGAGCTTGTTTGCTGGAGGACTATACGGATCAACCCAATAATAGAGGCTTCTTATTAAATTCTATAGATAGTTTAAAAGCATTGGCGATATTGCTTCGAGAAAATAATTTACAATTAAATGTACATTGTATTGGAGATTCTGCCAATAGAATTACATTAAAAATAATGGCCGATGTTTTGGGAAATGACACTACCCGAAGATGGAGAATCGAACATCTACAGATGATATCTGCCGCCGATTTAATTTACTTAAAAAAATACCGAATTATTCCTTCCATGCAACCAACTCATGCTACTTCTGATGCCTCATGGGTTTCGGAGCGGTTGGGAACATCCCGACTAAAATATGCCTATGCACTAAAAACTTGTCTTGCAAATGCCGGAATGATTGCATTGGGCACTGACTTCCCCGTTGAAGAGATCAATCCATTTTATACATTTTATTCAGCAATTACCCGAAAGCATCCAGTCACTGGGATGACCTACGATTGGCTTCAGTCGGAAAAACTAACTCGCTATCAAACCTTACAAGGAATGACTATATGGGCAGCTTATTCCCAATTTGAGGAATCTCAGAAAGGTTCCTTGGAGCCAAATAAGCTGGCCGACTTTATTGTAATGGATAAGGATTTACTTCACATACCTGAATATGAAGTGGTCAGCTTACTTCCGGAACAGGTATATATTAATGGCAAGCTTGTTGCAGGCAAATAGTAACAAATAATTGTAAATTTATACTATGAAGTTAATTACAACCATTGTATTTGGGCTAATATTTTTTATTGGAAACACAACGGCTCAATACACTTACAAGTGGGATACTAAGTTTTTTAGTTTTACTTCTCCATTTGAACTCACCCGAATGAACCCCAATGCCACAGATGAGTTTAATTTTCAAAATGATGAGTATACAATTGAGGTGTCAAGTTTTGGTTTAGGTTATTATAATACCTATTACGGTAATCAAAGAATTAGCGAGGTAGCCAAGGCAGTGGCAATCGATCAAAGTTTTTATGACATTACGGATGGTGATTCTTTACCACTTATCGAAAGTGGATATTATGTTTTGGCAAAAACTCCGGGAATGGAGGATAGTCAATACGCCTATGTAATTGTGGTGATAGGTTTTAGTGAAAAAAGAAAGATATATTTTGAGGCCCGAATTTATTGTTATAATAATAAATATAAAAAGGGTATTGAAATTGCGAAATCATTCAGTTTTGCAAAATAGAATCTCCATATCTTCTAAAAAATTAATTTTTTGTATTTCAATTGTTGGTGTGCTTTGGGCGTTTTTAGTGAACACCCATAATTTAATTTATTTAGAACAAAATCAAGCAGGGAATAGTAACAAAGGAATGATAATTACCCCCGATGATGCATCGTATTTAAGACCAGCGGAGAACTTTATTAATTATGGCGAATGGAAGGATAATAGTTCGGGCATAAGCTCTTATATTCAACGTCCCCCGGGAATGGGAGTCTTGCACTTGATTTTTTATACAATAAGCCCATCATATAATTATATACTGCATAAGGGCTTTCATTTGTTTTTGCATTTCTTCTCGTTATATTTTTTTGGGGTATTGGCTTTTCAATTATTTGGAAAAAAGGTCGGACCTTTTATTCAAATAATTTATGCCATTATTCCTGTCTTTTGGGGCTATTTGTTTTATTATTTAACGGAGTCGATTACACCATCCATTTTAGTGTTTTTATTGTATGGTTATTTTAAATATTGCGATGAACCTAAACCTCGTTGGCTCTTTTGGCAAGCAGGAATTGTTGGGGTTTTATTATTAATACGACCCCAGCTGGTTGTTTTTATATTTCCATTTTTACATTCACTTTTTATTTTTATAAAAAAGGGTGAACCCAAGAGATTAAGAGCTATGGGATCAACATTTTTACTAGCTTTTGGAATGTTTTTTTGTTGGCAAGGAAGATCGGCTTATTTAGCAGGACGAATCACTGGCTTACATCCTATTTATGATATTACCAATAACACCCAGTATCGCCCTGTCCACCAGTCGTTTGGAGAATTATACAAAATTTGGGAGCATGAAAGTAAAAGCTTTCATTCGAGCCTTGGTCGTATTTGGGTTCATTCGGTTGAAGATAGTACTCTTTTGTCATCGAGTATTGATTCTGCTATGATAGAATTACCTTCCCAATTGTTTCAATGCACATCAGAAGATTCTTGGCGTTTGATATTCTTGGATTATTATAAGGTAGCAACGTTGATCGAACCCTACAGCCGCAAACAACTTTCGGTGCCCGGAGAGTTTCCTCAAGAAAAAAAACTTCGTTTACAAGTTGATACCTTAACCCAGCTTTTAAAGAAAAAGCTTTGGAAAGAATATTCTATAATGACTCCAATCCATTCAGGATATTTTATGCTCACCAAAAGCCAGCTTAATTTATCTATTTTTCAGATAAAGTATCGCGGACAATGGTGGATGGAGGCTTTACGTTGGGTATCTATTTTGATAATTATTGGCTCCATTATCGCAAGTCTATTATGGTTATTAGACAAAAATAAGAGCGGATTTTGGCTATTGGCAATAAGTATCTTTCTATATTTATTCTACCTTTTTTATGTTCAAAGAATGAATGAGGAAAGATATTTAATGCCGCTACTTCCAGTTGTTTTTTTATTAGGATTGAAAAGAATTGCCAGCGTCAGAAAATTTAAAAAATGAGAGGCCCTGGTCATTGTATTATGTGAATTTAACAGACTGAAAGACTTCACAAGATCAATTCAAATTACCTAAATGGGTAAATTTAAATCCGTCAAAAGTTTTTAACCCATAACCCATGATTCTATCAAAAGCGGAATGTCCAAATAGAATGGCGCCGCTTAAAAGAAGGTAGTTGTTATGACTAATAATACCCAATACCAAAATAATTGCAGCATTTAATTTGTGGTGGAATATATTATACACAATGGCGCCGGTTTTCTTGCCGAAGAGATAACCTAGCATGCTGATATCAGGTGCAAAAAACAGGAGGATGCACCACCATTGATTAATGCCAATATGCAGTGTCGTTAAATAGTAAATTGCGAGACTGGCAATGGCCAATTCTTCAAGTTTGAGGATGTTTTTCATTTTATATAATATTGTTTGAAGCAAAGGTGAGATGAAAAACAACTCACCTTCTTGATAAAAATCAAGAAAACATTTTTTTATATTTACTCATGCAATTAAAGAAAGAATCATACACCCTTTATACCAAGGGGCTTCCGGAAAAACTAGGAGATACAAATCAAACTTATGAATTCAAGATCGAACCTCTTTATACAAACTTAAATGCGTTTACTGGGTTTTACAGAATAACTATACCCGCCATTGCAATTAATAAGGAGCAAGAATATGCCGAGTTTATAGAGCAAAATGATTTTTTGTATAAACTTCGCTTTCCACATATCGATGGATGGTGCTGCTCCATTGATCTCGAAGAAAAATATTTGAATGACTTTTTGGTGATGTTAAGAACGGTTGAGCATAAAAGTTAATTATACTTTTTTTCTCATTCGGCTTAAGGTTTCAGGCGTCATGCCCAACATGGATGCCAGGTATTGTAAAGGTACTTTGTTGAATAGATCTGGTTGGTCCTTCATGAGTTGTTTAAACCTTTCTTCGGCCGACATGTATAAATGGCTGAATATTCTATCTTCCAGCATCACAAAACATTTAGCGATAAACTTTTTATCTAATTCATTCCATTCCGGAACAGTATCACAAAGGTGCTGATGAGTGGATTTATCGATACAAAATAAAACACAGTCTTCTAAAGCTTGTAAATGCAACCGTGATGGTTTTTGAAAAACAAAACTTGAAAGTTCTGTAATAAAGTATCCAGATGATGAAACCCATTGAGTAATCTCTTTTTCTGCTGATTCCGCTTCAGCATAAATGCGAACAAGTCCAGACTCGATAAAAGCTATTTTATCAGCCACTCTGCCCATCCTTATAAAATATTCGCCTTTAGAAAGTTCTATTCTTTTGAATTGTGGAACTACGATCTCGATAGTTTCCTTAGAGATGGAAAAATTGCTCGATAGATATACTTTTAATGAATTCATTAAACTCCAAATTGTCTTAAATGATGGTCTAAATGTTTATACATTCCTTTGCCCCATTCCTCAGGGGTGAATTTACCCATGATGGGGTGAGGGTGGATAGTACAGTTTTTTTCACCACCGGAATACATCTCATCTATGGATTTAATTAATCGACTTTTTTCAAATTCAAAATCCTTTTCTTCGTTAACGGCTCCGTCTTTAACCGTTTGAACATTTTTCGGAAAATTTCGTTCGTTCGAATAAGATGATTTAAACATTCAGCCAATAATTCTCCCAACAAATTGACGGGGTAGAATTATTTTACCTGTTGCCATATCCATGGCATTTGCACAGTGAGCAAGCATTTGGGATGGTTTCATTTTTCCCCATAAAGCTCGGCTTTCTGGGGTTAGCAGATTGATCCTACCGAGGACTTCATTTTTGGTATCCTTATCAAAAATGGTTTGCATGGGATAAAGATCATAAAAAAATTAGATGTTCTCTGAATGTTTTAATGAAGTTTTAAAACTAGCTTAAATGGGTGTTAACAGGCTTTAAATGTTGGCACTTCCTGAAACTGGGCGGATGACTCTACGGGAATGGCCTTAAAAAACTAAAAATAGCCCTCATTCATTTGTGAATAGGGCTGTAAAAGGTTACTTTTGGCCTTCATAAAATTTTGAGTCGGTACTATGGAATGGGTTATAAAAATTGGACAGCTTTTATTAAGCTTGAGTATCTTGGTTTTTTTACACGAATGGGGGCATTACATTACTGCGCGAATTTTTAAAGTAAGGGTTGAAAAATTCTATTTGTTTTTCGACTTCTTGTTTCCAATGCCTAATGTAGCTAAGTTTTCAATTTTTAAATTTAAACGAGGTGATACCGAATGGGGCCTTGGTTGGTTTCCACTTGGAGGTTATGTTAAAATTGCAGGGATGCTTGACGAAAGTGCAGACAAAGAGGCAATGAAACTTCCTCCTAAACCAGATGAATTTAGAAGCAAGAAGCCTTGGCAACGTCTAATTATTATTCTTGGAGGTATAATCGTGAACTTGCTTTTGGGAATTCTTATTTTTTGGATGGTAAAATTTACTTGGGGAGATAGATATGTTCCTTATAGCGAAACAACTGTTGAGATTTCGGATAGCACATTAATCCAAGCGGGCTTTAGAAGTGGTGATAAAATTTTAGATTATAAATGGGAAGGTGAATTGGTAAATAATATTACCCTTAATGGTGTTCAAAGTTTAAGAGTTGAGCGAAATGGTCAGATTTTAGAGCTTACCCTTCCATCAACCATTGTTAAGGATATTATTAAGAATCCTAAGGCATCCTATTTTGAGCCAAGACTTCCATTTGTTGTTAAAGAAATTCCATTGAAATCGGAAAACTTAACCAGTGGATTAACAAAAGATGATAGGCTAATTCAAATTGATACAATCCCAATTAAATATGTGGATGAGTTTAGAGCAATTGCTCCAAACTATGCCGGAAAGACAGTAAATGCTAAAGTTGATCGCAATGGTTCGATTGTGGACTTGCAGCTAAAAATAGATGAAAATGCACAACTAGGGGTGTTTTTGGAGAATGATCCTCGGGAGTTAAACAAAAAGAATTTAATGCCAATCGTGCATAAAAAATATGGATTTTTTGAGGCACTACCTGCAGGATTTAATGGAGCGGTTAAAACCATCGTAGATTACGTAAAACAATTCCGTCTAATTTTTACTCCATCTACAGGTGCTTATAAACAAGTAGGTGGATTTGGCGGAATGGCTAAAATGTTCGCCCCTACATGGAATTGGGAACATTTTTGGAGACTTACAGGTATTCTTTCATTGGTGTTGGCATTTATGAACTTCCTCCCAATTCCAATGTTAGATGGAGGGTATATGATGTTTATCCTTTGGGAAATGATTACAGGCAAACCTCCTGGAGAAAAATTTATGACAGTGGCTAATAACATTGGCTTTATAATAGTGATGGCATTATTACTTTACGCTAATGGAAACGATATTTTTAAAGCAATTTTCGGAGGTTAATATTTTTAATTATGACATTTAATATTTCAGAAGTTTTAGGGAAATTACAGATTGATGTAAACGGGGTTAATCCTGGTGTTAGCACCGGATCAAATCATTGGCAAGGCAGCGCAAATATATTAGACTCTTATTCTCCTGTAGATGGGAAACTGATTGCTAAAATGGGAACCGCTACCGAAGATGATTATGAAAAAGTGATTACTAGTGCCACTCAAGCGTTTGTTACTTGGCGCATGATGCCTGCCCCAAAGCGTGGCGAGGTGGTTCGGCAAATTGGTGATGAATTAAGAAAATACAAATCAGAACTGGGTGCTCTCGTAAGTTACGAAATGGGTAAGAGTTACCAGGAAGGTTTAGGAGAGGTGCAGGAGATGATTGATATTTGTGATTTTGCTGTTGGATTAAGTCGTCAATTGTATGGATTAACGATTCATAGCGAACGACCTTTGCATAGAATGTACGAGCAATATCATCCTTTAGGGGTAGTTGGTATTGTTACCGCATTTAATTTCCCTGTAGCCGTATGGGCTTGGAATACCGCATTGGCTTGGATTTGTGGGGATGTTTGTATTTGGAAGCCTAGCGAAAAAACACCATTATGTTCAATTGCTTGTCAAATAATTACAGCTCGTGTTTTTGCACGTAATAATGTTCCAGAAGGGGTAAGTTGCGTTCTCAATGGTGATTATAAAGTAGGGGAATATCTTACTAAAGATCATAGAGTACCCTTAATAAGTGCTACCGGTAGCACCAGAATGGGTAAAATTGTAGGTGCTGCAGTTTCACAAAGATTTGGAAAATCCTTACTTGAACTAGGAGGCAATAATGCGATCATAGTTACGGAGAATGCCAATATGGATTTAGCGTTACGTGGGGTGTTGTTTGGTGCCGTTGGCACCGCCGGACAGCGCTGCACCACAACAAGAAGAGTAATTATTCATGAATCGGTTTTTGAAAGTTTCAAAACTACTTTAGTGAAAGCCTACGGTCAACTAAAAATTGGCAATCCTTTGGATACAACCAATCATGTTGGACCATTAATCGATAAATTAGCGGTGGATACTTATTTAAAAGCCATAGAGAAAGGAAAATTCGAAGGGGCTAAGTTCCTAGTTGAAGGTGGTGTTCTTGAAGGTGAAGAATATAGCAGTGGTTGTTATGTGAAGCCTTGTATTGCGGAGGCCACCAATGATATGGAAATTGTTCAATCGGAAACTTTTGCTCCTATATTATATTTGATTAAGTATAAAACAATAGAAGAAGCAGTTGCTATTCAAAACGGAGTGCCTCAAGGTTTGAGTAGCTCTATTTTTACAAATCACCTACAAGAGTCTGAATATTTTTTATCTCATCAGGGAAGTGATTGTGGAATTGCGAATGTAAATATAGGTACAAGTGGTGCCGAAATTGGTGGTGCGTTTGGCGGAGAAAAAGAAACGGGCGGCGGACGTGAATCAGGATCTGATGCATGGAAGATTTACATGAGGAGACAAACCAATACCATCAATTGGGGGACCTCCTTGCCCTTGGCACAAGGAATTGAGTTTAATTTATAATTTAAACCAATGAGAATATTAAAATGCATATATCCATTCACGGTTATATGCATTTGTTTTTTTTCCTCCTGTGAATCGGCCAAAGGAGATAAAAAATTCTTTGATATACCTGGATACTTCGAAAGTGAGATAGATTCGATCAAATCAAATTTTACGAAAGTTGAAAAAACCTATGTTTACAATGGAGATACCAATCGAAAGGAATTAAAGGTGGTGGATATAGATTGGGAAAAAGAGCTTGCCTTTTTTTTAGAATGTGATATTAACAAACCAGCGTATTATCCCAATATGAAGGAGCAGTCATCCACACCCCATGCGTTTAATGACTCAATAACAAAAACGGAATATGAAACGGAATCGAAGAAATTAAATATTCAATTTGTTGAGGTGGTTTCTAAAAATGAAAAGGTCCTTTCAATTCTCATTAGAATGTCCAAATCCAATCTTATCTCGAATACCAGCCTGGAAGTATTCTATGAAAAGGATAAAAAATATAGCATACAAGGAGTGCAACAAATAAATAATCTTGGAGATAAGAATACATTTTTTGTTGAAGGGAAATTCACCAAATAGAGTATTCAATATTTCCTTATTAACCAGCATGAATGAGCTTATTATCAAAGTAAAACAATCATTAAATCTTTCTAGTCTATCTTTCTTCCAATTTCTTTTAGGCTGCTTAATAAAATGATAATACCAACAAGATTGTTTTCTTTTAAATTGATAAAAAGGTTTTTATACTTTTAAAAAAAAATTCTATGAAGAAGTGGATCGTTTTGGTTTGGACTGGCATTCAACTACTGCAAGCGCAAAATATTACTCATGGACCCATTACTGGAGCTATTGACCATCAAAGTGCCAAGGTATATGTTCGAACCGGTTTTACCCCAACGTTTGTTTTAGAAGTGGATGATGATTCAACTTTTGTCTCTCCATCTATTTATAATATCACCGCCGACCCAGCTAAGGATTCAACCGTAATTACAACGGTTACAGGTTTAGCAAGCAACACATATTACTATATCCGATTTAAATTTTCTGGGATCCCGGATGTAAAAAAGGGAAGATTTAAAACATTTCCGATGCCAGGAGAACAAACCAATTTTACCCTTGTAACAGGCTCTTGTCAGGAAACAGCCAATATGAATACATTTGCCAGAATAGCTGAAATCGAGCCATTAATGATGCTCCATACCGGTGATTTCACCTATCCCTCTTATCAATTAGATGCTTCTTATCCAACAAATTATGCAACCATGCAATTATCTTGGAGAAAAAGGTATGAAGAAAATATCATGAAGGATATGCTATTAAAAGTTCCAATAGATTATATTCATGATGATGATGATGGTTTCGGTTCTCAAAGAAACCTTTGGATCTCTCCTGAATTCACATATGATTCAATTAGTTTTGATGTGCATAATTATTATACCGTAGATACGATTCCATTAATAGGAAGATATAATCATAGCAGAGCTTATACCGAATACTTTCCCCATTATCCTTTGGTGGATACATCGCAAGGGCTTTTTCATTCTTACGTAATTGGAAATACGGAAATTTTTTTCTTGGATACTCGTTCAATGGCAGATCCGGTTTATGAATGTTTTGCATATGATGCTTTAACGGATAATTGGTCTTTTGCGCCTGATACCAGTCATAGTATTCTTGGTAATATTCAAATGAATTGGTTAAAACAAGGGCTACTTAATTCAACTGCTGATTGGAAAATTTTGGCTTGTGGTTTGCCCTTTAATAAGAATATGAGAAAACTAATTGATATAGGTTTATTTTTTCAAAACTCCGTTTTAGAAATTAGTGGAGTTCCACAAACCGGGATGAAACTTGCTACCTCTTATGCTAATTATTGGCCGGGCTACCCTGATGATCAGCAGGAGTTACTCGATTTTATTTTAGTGAATGATATTAAAGATGTTTTGGTTGTTTCCGGAGATACTCATCACAATGTAATTGATGATGGGAGCAATGCTGGTTTGCCCGAAATAAATGCCAGCGGTCTTTCTGTTGCCGATCTAGGTCTGGCATTTTATCTTAACGAGTATTTAGCACCATTAGGTTTTCCAATATTGGACTCTCTATGGAATAAAGGAGGAAATGGCCTTGCTCCCGATAATAGTCTTTTAAATGCATTTGGCAAGTTGGACATTTACAAGGGAGATTCTCTTCGTATGTGTGTTATCGATGAAAATGGGGTGAGCATTGCATGTCATACGATTATTAATTCTAGCATCATTGGATTACCTAATCATGGCCCATCAGCATTTACCAAGGTCTTTCCAAACCCAACGAAAGGCGTTTTAAATATTCATATGAATCCTGATTTTCAATTTACAGAGGCCGATCAATTATATTTGGTAAATACGGAGGGCCGATTGGTAAAAATGATCACCAAAAAACCTGGAGATAGCCCTCAGTTTAATATCAATCTGGATGGGATGGCCAAAGGCATTTATTATCTTATTTTCGATGGAGAATATGGCAAGTTCAGTAAAAAGGTAATTTTGCAATAAGGCTTCATTAATGGGAGTTGGTAAAATTTATGGCAGGCATTTATATTCATATCCCTTTTTGTAAACAAGCATGTCATTATTGCGATTTTCATTTTTCTACTTCATTGAAACTGAAGGAGCCCCTTCTTATGGCATTAGAACGCGAATTGATTGCCCGTAAGGATGAGCTTCAATTGGAGAAAATTCAAACTATTTATTTCGGGGGAGGCACACCATCTATTTTGCAAGTTGATGAGATAAAAAAGTTGTTAGAAGTAATTTTTTTAAATTATAATGTTGACAACACTGCAGAAATTACATTAGAAGCAAATCCAGATGATTTAACTAAAGCGAAAATTAAAGAGTTTGCTAAAACCGAAATCAATCGCTTTAGTATTGGGGTTCAATCTTTTTTTGAAGATGATTTGCAATATATGAATCGGGCACATACTGCATCAGAAGCAGAGTCGTCCATTAAGGCCTCACAGGATGCAGGTTTTGAGAACCTTTCCGTTGATCTTATTTACGGTACACCCACTTTAAATGATGAAAATTGGACTGTTAATCTAGGTAAAATAATTGGTTATGAGGTACCACATCTATCTTGTTATGCCTTAACAGTTGAGGACAAAACACCTTTGTCCTCTTTGATCAAAAAGCAAAAATTAGTAGCAGTTGATGAAGCCAAAACTGCGGATCAATTTTTCTTGATGCTAGAGATATTGCGTCATCAAGAATTTGAACAATATGAAATTTCTAATTTTGCAAAAGTCGGATTTCGCTCAAAGCATAATTCTTCTTATTGGAGTGGTGAGAGTTATTTGGGCTTTGGACCAGGGGCTCATTCATTTAACGGCCGGGATGTGAGGCGTTGGAATATCTCTAACAATGCAGTTTATATTAGAAACTTAAGCGAGGGTAATAATTATTTTGAGACCGAAACTCTTACTTTAAGAGATCGATTTAATGAAATGGTGATGACTCAAATTCGTCTTATAAACGGGGTTTCATTTTTGCAGTTACAGGAGGTATTCGGATCCGATTATTTAAATCATATTCTTGATAGATTGGAGAATTGGAATCCCATTCATTATTTAGCAAATGATCAGTTCCTGCGATTAACCGATCAGGGAAAAATAATGTCAGATCAATTGGCTTCCGATTTATTTATGGTAAAATAAATTTATACAGAAAGGCATGTATTTTCTTTCATCTATAAATGCTCACGGAAAATTTAGGAGCCGATGTAATTATTGAAACTCCTCAACTAAACGGTTTAGTTTTTTGCGCCGTTTTTTTTCAGATTTTGCTTAATTAGAGGTATGCCTGTATTTATTTTTTATTGTATCTTTAATGTACCAACTACCTAATAAATTAAATGGATATAATTTCTCCGGATCAGAATAAAATTATCGACGCCGCTTTTAAGAGGTTTGCGGTTTTTGGCCATGAGAAAACAACCATGGCACAAATTGCCAAGGACCTTGGATATTCTAGGACATTTCTCTATTATTATTTTCCAGATAAGGAGAGTATTTTTAAGAAGGCAATTATTAGAAGTGCCGATACTTATCTTAATTCATTAAAAAAGCTTTTAAAGAAGGACATTACTGGAGCCAGGATGCTGGATAATGGAATTAAAACAAAAATACTTTGTGCAAAAGATTTTCAAATTCTTGGAGTTTACTCCAATCAAACCATGTTTCGTTTATTAATTGAAGATTTGGAAGTGAGCTATATTTTTTCGGATGAAAAAAAGCTGCTAGCAGCGATAATTAATAAGGGAAAAAAGGATGGTTCAATTATTAAATGCAATACAGCACAAACAGTGGAGCAAGTTACGGATGGATTAATCGGGTATATGTCATTAGGTCTCCGCAAACTCTGTCCTGATCATAGAATTACCGCGAAGGAGATGAAGGTATTGTTGAAAAGGCAGTTGGAATTCGGACAGCTATTGGTTAAGGCTTTAGAGACTAAATAGGTCTTATACATTTTCCTGATTCAACATATCGGTTTGTATCTGTATAGATTCTTTATGAATTTCACTCATAATTCTTTTTACAAAATCCGGATCTAAATTTAATTTTTCGGCGAGTGAAATAGTAGTATTTAAAATTTCATTCCAACGTTCCATTTGAAAAATGGTAATGTTGTGATCCTTTTTATGTTCCCCAATTTCTTCAATTACTTTGAGTCTTTTGGCCAGAATTTGCAAAAGTTCTTCATCAATGCTATCAATAATTCTTCGAAGCTGAATTAATCTATCCAACATGGCAGGATCCATCGATTCTTGATGCCGAATGACTAATCGTTTAATGATTTCCCCTAGTTTTTCTGGGGTTACTTGTTGATCTGCATCACTCCAGGCATTCTCAGGATCGGGATGTGTTTCAATCATTAATCCATGCATTCCTAAATTCATGGCTTTTTGAGCCACTTCAGGTACCCACTCTCTCTGCCCGGTAATATGGCTAGGATCGCAAATGACAGGGATATTAGGTACGGCAGTCATTAATTGAATTGGAATTTCCCAACGAGGAGAATTGCGGTAATGAGAACTTTCGTAATTGTTAAAACCTCTATGTATGGCAGCTAACTTTTGAATTCCTGCTTGATTGACTCTTTCTAAAGCGCCTATCCACAAATTTAAATCCGGGTTAATAGGATTCTTTACCATGACTGGAATATCTATTCCTTTTAATGAATCAGCAATTTCTTGCACCGAAAATGGGTTGACAGTAGTTCTTGCCCCGATCCAAAGAATATTTACCCCAAATTTTAAAGCTTGTTCAACGTGTTCGGTATTCGCTACTTCAACAGTAGTAAGCATGCCGGTTTCTTTTTGAACTTCTTGCAACCATTCAAGCGCTTCAATCCCATTTCCCTCAAAAGAATTCGGGCGGGTACGAGGTTTCCATACCCCACTTCTAAAAATGCCCACCTCCCCTAAAGCAGCAATTGCCTTAGCATCCGCCATTACCTGTTCAAAGGTTTCAGCACTGCAAGGCCCCGCGATACAAGGAATACGTCCCGGTGCAGGAAACCAACTTTGAAGTGGTTGAATGTTTAAATCTACTTTTTTAGGAGACAATGAAACGGATTTATGAGGCAAATATATGCAAAGGAGGGAGATTCTCTCATGAAAAAAAGCCCATAAAGTTTATGAGCTTTTTTTATTGTTATTTAGTGGAGCTGGTGGGAGTCGAACCCACGTCCAAACACGGAATGAATAAGCTTTCTACACGTTTAGTGTTACTTGGGTTTTTGTGAATGGATAAGGCAAAACACTACCAATCCATTCCTTAGCCTTTTATCTTAAATTGCAACCAAGACTTTTGCAATAGCAACCCGATGATCTGATGCTTCAGAGGACCCTATCGGGTGGAAGATCCAAGAAGCAGCACACTGCGTAATCTAATTCGATTAGGCAGCAAGTGCGTAGTTAGAAGTGTTGCCACTTGCGTGTTTGATGTCCGTTTTTAAAGAGGCAGATCCATCATCCCTCTACGTGCTTACTTACACAGTACTCATGCTGTCAATACCGGTCAGCCCCATATTTTAAAGAACCTTTTTTATACAATTCCTTTAAAAACGAATTGTTTAATGCAAAGTTACACTATTCTTTATCGATAAACCCATTATTTGTCCTAAACAACTTTAAATTTTATCTATATTTAATTCGTTATTCACCTATTTAATCAGCCATGAAAAAACACTACCTCCTTTGTTTTTTATTGTTTTTATTTTTTGCACCCTCCAAGATATTTTCTCAGGGTTCAACATTTACTTTTACTACAACGGGCACCAACCCCACAATCGATACAGCCCTTGCTTATGTTGGGAATATCTGGGGCGATTATTTAAACTCAACCGTTCCAATTAAAGTAAATGTTTATTATATCAATTTATTTGGAACAACATTAGGAATTACCGTTCCGAACGGTAGACGAGATTTCCCGACGGCCCCGGTTGATTCTGTTTGGTATCCGAGCTGCCTTGCAAATGCAATAGAGGGAACAGAATTAAATGTTGGAGAGGCAGATATGGACATA
>JBEIQI010000024.1:0-20403 GCA_040376605.1 Flavobacteriales bacterium
CTACCGTAAAATCTTTGGCAATGATGGCTCTCCATCCGTCGGTTCCAAATTGAATTTTATACATACACTTTTTTATAAGGAATGCAAAGATAGCTATTTTATGGTTTTAATGCAGGTGGCTCCTTCAGGCTGCCTTAGTGCTCGCCTCCGGCTCCCAGCTGCAGGCTGCGCCTGTCATCCCTGCAGGCCTTCGCCACCTGAGAGAATATAATGATTAAGGTTTTACCTTAACCCATTGCAGAAATTTATCAGCCCCTAAATAGCCTCCTCTTTGATCAAAAATTTCGCCATTTGAATCTAAAATTACATAAGATGGATACGAATTGATCCCATATTTTGCTGCAATAGATAATCCTTCCCCTTTTTCCATATCGCTTGAAATACTGATATAATTTTCATTCATAAAATCGTTCACCTCTTTTTCCATAAAAGTGGATTTCGACATTTTTTTGCAATAGCCACACCAATCGGTATAACCATAAATAAAAATAGGTTTCGATTGTTTGTTGCCTTCAGCGATTGCTTGTTCTAAACTTCCTTGAAAAAAGGCCATTCCGGATCCGGGATTTTTCGGTTTTGGGGTGCATGACCAAATGGCGAAAATGCCTAAAACAAAAACAAGTATTTTTTTCATCTTACAAATATATAGAAACGAGAAGACCTGCTTTAGCAGGTCTTCATAATTTATCTTATTATACTTTTGCGAGTTATTTCGCTCCTTTATTAATACCTGTCTTCTGGTAAAATGGCTTCTTGAACGGCTAAGGATACTTCATGTGCAACTCTTAAATTTAAGGTAGAAGGAACTACTTTATCCAACGCCATGTTATAAACGCTTTCGGCGATGGCATAAGCTGCTGCTAATTTCATAGCAGTGGTAATTCTTTTGGCACGGCCATCCAAAGCACCACGGAAAATTCCGGGGAAAGCCAGTACATTATTAATTTGATTAGGAAGGTCACTGCGGCCTGTACCCACAATGGCAGCTCCTCCTTTAAGGGCTTCATCGGGCATAATTTCCGGAATTGGATTTGCCAAAGCAAAAATTACCGCATCCTTATTCATCTTGCGAACATCGTCGGCCGTTAATAAATTGGCTTGGCTCACCCCAATAAATACATCCGCATTTACCAAGGCATCCATAACAGTTCCTTTAGAATTATTGGGATTGGTCCAACTTAAAATTCCTCTTTTAGTATCATTTAAATCGTCTCTATCCTTATGCACAATACCTTTGGTATCGCAAAGAATAACTTCTTTAACGGATAGTCCAGGATCATTAGCAGCAGCGGCTGTTGCACTTCTTAAAAGTTTAGCAATCGCTATCCCGGCAGCACCGGCCCCATTGATAACTATTTTAAGGTCTTTAAGTTCTTTATTTAAAAGTTTACAGGCATTAATAATACCTGCTAAAACTACCACAGCAGTTCCATGCTGGTCATCATGAAAAACAGGAATTCCAAGATCCTGCAATCTATCCTCAATTTCAAAACAACGAGGAGCGGATATATCTTCTAAATTGATTCCACCAAAAACAGGGGCTAAAAACGTTATCGTCTCAATTAATTTTTCGGTATCTTGAGTATCTAAACAAATGGGAAAGGCATCAATCCCAGCGAATTTTTTAAATAACATGGCCTTCCCTTCCATCACTGGAATAGACGCCGCAGCTCCAATATTTCCCAAACCTAAAACAGCCGATCCATCGGATACTACAGCTACGGTATTTCTTTTAATAGTGTATTTCCAAACATCTGCCGGATTTTCTGCAATTCTTAAACAAGGTTCGGCCACCCCTGGAGAATATAACAAAGCTAGATCTTCTTTACTCTGAATATCCATTTTAGCTTGAATGCGGATCTTGCCGCGTAATTTTTCATGTAAGAAAAGTGATTGTTCGAAATAGTCCATATATCAATGTTAATGAGGGACAAAGGTAATTGTAAAATAGAAATTTCAGCTAAAAGGTTATGCATGCATACTATTTTAAACCAAAACGCTGCTATGCAGCGCAATTGGTAAATGTTGCTTTATAGCTCAAATGGCAAAAAACAATAGTTTTTTGAAAATCAGATCATAATAAAGGCTAATAGTTTCGATTGTTTTTTGCCAGTAGTAAGGGTAATCTATGTTTATTTATAACGGCACACTCTGTTTTTGCTGGTTTAAAATCTGAGGGCCTTTTTTACTTGGTTTTGTTTAGTTGATTTAATTTACCATACTTCCATTTAGCCTCAAGATACCGTTGCTTCCCAATTTGCCATCCTAATTGTCCACTCAGAAATCCAAATTTTAAAAAATAATGCTTTACAAAACGGGCATAGGCTTTTAAAAATACGGTTGCACTATTGATTGATTTGTTTTGCTGGTGCAAATAGATAGCCGCTAATTCAGCATACTTTTTTGTTTTAACAAAAAGTTCATCTACATTTTTATAGCTATAATGAAGAATATTTCCTTGTAGCGCAAAAATATTAGTACTATTTACTTCTAAACTTTCGTGAACCCCTTTTCCTTTCCATACACAAAGCTCTTTTTTTACCAGTCGGATCTTTTTATCGGGATACCAGGAGCCATGCATAATGCCCTTATCTCCAATATGAGTAATACGTTTAAGTGTATATCCATCATGCGGGAAGCTCTTTTCCTTTTGTGCTTTAATATGTTCGATAGCTTGCTGATCGAGTTGCTCATCTGCATCCAGCGATAAAACAAAAGAATGCGAACATTGGGTCATGGCAAAATTCTTTTGAGAAATGTGATTCTCAAATACATGCTCAATTACTTTTGCTCCATGATTTGCAGCAATCTCTTTGGTTCTATCTGTGGAATGAGAATCCACTACAATAATCTCATCTGCGATATCTTTTACACTTTCAATACAAGCAGCTATTTTTGCTTCTTCATTATATGTAATAATTGCAACTGATAAGTTTTGCATGGATTTATTTTTCAGCAGCAGCTCTGCGTATTCGATCGTTTATGGAAGCCCCAATTCCTTCTTCAGGAACTAATTCTATAAATATTTTGCTTAAACCTTTTCTATCTTGTAATCGCAACCCGGCGTATAATCTTCGGGCTGCTTCAAACAGATCTCCATCTGCGGATAGAATAAATTTGTTTTTTGGATTCAACCCAGATGGAATATTTTTCCAAGCAATATATGCCTCATGGTCATTCACTGTAGTAATGCCCCCAGTAATAATTTCAACTTTTGCATTGGGCGAATAATGAGACGTAAGCATCCCGGGAGCCTTTGGATTGGAAGAACTCTGTGTTTGAGATTTTACCGTTCCACATACTTCTGCAATCATTTCTTCAGTAATTGCTCCTTTACGGTATATTATAGGAATTCCATCTTCAAACCCAACTATGGTGGATTCGATACCAATTTGGGATTCACCTCCATCCAAAATATAAGGAATTTTATCTTTTAATTGATCAAATACATGTTCGGCACTTGTTGGTGAAATGTATCCAAACGGATTCGCACTTGGCGCTGCTAAAGGGAATGGCAGCATTTCTAGCAATTGTATGGTAAGATCATGTTGTGGAACCCTTATTCCTACGGTTTCTAACCCAGAGGTAACTTCATAAGGAATTTCCTTTTTCTTAGGCAGTACAAGGGTTAATGGGCCTGGCCAGAACCTTCTGGCCAATAATTCGGCATTTGCCGGGAATTCTTTTACCCATTTCATGGCAGATCTCATAGAGTCAACATGCACAATGAGAGGGTCGAATTCGGGCCTTTCTTTTATTTTAAATATTTGGGCTGCGGCATTCTTATCTAATGCATTTGCGGCCAATCCGTAAACAGTTTCCGTTGGTATGGCAACACATTGGCCATCCATCAGCAATTGAACTGCCAATTTAAGGTCGGTATCTATTATAGCCTGCATCCTAACAAAAGTAATATTTTAACCGAAAATATTATCTTTACCATCCCCAATTAAACGGGCTATTTTAACAAAACATATGAAGATTTCACTTAACTGGCTTAACGAATTTTTGACCCATAAAATTTCTGTAGAGGAAGCAGAAGAAATTTTAACCAATGTTGGTTTAGAGGTGGAAGGTGTGGAGCTATTCGAAAGTATCAGAGGAGGATTAAAGGGAGTAGTTATTGGGGAAGTAAAAGAAAGAGAAAAACATCCGGATGCGGATCGATTGTCTGTTACCAAAGTAGATGTTGGAGTGGGGGAATGGTTGCAAATTGTTTGCGGAGCACCTAATGTTGAAGCAGGTCAAAAAGTAGTAGTAGCCATGGTAGGTTGCACTCTTTATCCGGGTGGAGAAAAATTAGAGATTAAAAAATCTAAGATCAGAGGTGTTGAATCTCAAGGAATGATATGTGCCGAAGACGAATTAGGATTGGGTACTTCGCATGATGGTATTATGGTATTGCCCGCTGACACCAAGGTTGGACTTCCAGCTGCTGAGTTTTTTAATTTAGAAAATGATTATTCACTAGAACTCAATATTACTCCGAATCGTTGTGATGCAACATCACATATTGGTGTTGCCAGAGATGTGGTAGCCTACCAAAGCTTAAAGGACAATTCCACCAAACTTATTTATCCGAACCTACCCGCCTTGAAAAAGGAATCGGATCGTTCGATTGAGTTGATTGTTGAGAATAAAGAATCATGTCCCAGATATTCAGGCTTGGTAGTTACTGATCTTCAGGTGGGTCCTTCCCCACAATGGCTTCAGAACAAACTATTAGCCATTGGTCTTAGGCCAATCAATAATGTAGTAGATATTACCAATTATGTTCAATTTGAATACGGACATCCATTACATGCTTTTGATTTAGATAAAATTGATGGAGGGAAGATTGTTGTAACAAATGTACCAGCACAAACCCCTTTTGTTACATTGGATGGTGTTGAGAGGAAATTAAACAACGACGATTTGATGATATGTTCGGCAACTAAACCACTTTGTATTGCAGGTGTTTTTGGGGGAGCCGAATCCGGTGTAACCGAAAATACTAAATCAGTATTTATTGAATCGGCCTATTTTAGTCCCGTTTCTATTAGAAAAACATCCAAGACTCATGGATTAAAAACAGATGCCTCCTTTCGTTTCGAAAGAGGTGCTGATGTCAATATAACAACTACAGCAGCGTTAAGAGCAGCAAATCTTTTAGTTGAAATTTGCCAGGGTAAAATTGCATCGGACATGATGGATATATATCCCGAGGAAATTCAAAACCAAATAGTTGAATTATCCTATCAAAAAGTAAATGTTGTGTTAGGTATTGAAATACCCAAGGAGAAAATAAAAAGCATTTTGCATGGGGTTGGAATTCTTATTAAAAGCGAAACTGAAGAATCATTAACCTTAAATATTCCGGCATATAAGGTGGATGTAACCCGCGATGTGGATATTATAGAAGAGATTATTCGTATTTATGGATTTAATGAAATCGAAATCAATCCAACTTTAAAGGCCGTATTTGGAGGTGATGGTAATAAATCAGTATCCGCTAAGAAAATAAAAGTGGCCAATCATTTGGTTGCCAATGGATACTTTGAAATCTTAACCAATTCGCTGTTAAATTCAAAATATCAAGTTAAATTGAATGGAGAACTGGATACTTCCGTGGTGAAAATTTTAAATCCTATTAGCTCGGAACTAGATATTCTCCGAAATGATTTTATTTATGGTGGATTAGAGGTGGTAGGACATAACTTAAATCATAAAGCCCATTCCATTAAAATATTTGAGTTTGGGAAAACGTATCGTTATGCTGATTCAACTGTTGATTCCTTTAGAGATCAATATAGCGAGCAACAGGTGCTTGGAGTATGGCTTTGTGGAAATTCAGAAAATGAATCATGGAATCAAAAGGAAGCATCTCTCGACTTCTATCATGCAAAAGGTATTGTTGAAACCTTGTTAACGATGCTTAATGTACCTCATCGTTCACCCGAAAAATTAGCAAGTAGTTTATTCAAAAATGGAATGGTTGTAAATGGATATAGAAATGGTCAACCACCTTTGGTAAAGTTTGGGGAAGTAAATACCATCCTGCTTAAGGGCATGGATATTAAACAGGTCGTTTATTATGTTGAGTTTAATTGGGATCTTATATTGGAGCAAATGCCAAAATCGCCAATAAGCCACGCAGCATTGCCTAAATATCCGAGTGTAAGAAGAGATCTTGCTTTGGTACTCGATAAACAGGTTGAATATATTTCGTTAAAGGAAAGTTCCTTTAAAGCAGAAAAACAATTGCTACAAGAGGTCAATATTTTTGATGTTTACGAAGGGAAAGGGATTCCTGAAGGAAAAAAATCTTATGCCCTTAGCTTTACTTTTAGAGATAAAAACCGTACACTAACCGATGCGGAAATAGATAAATCCATGCAGAAATTAATGGATTTATTTAAACAGGAATTTAATGCAGAAATCAGATCCTAAATAATATAACTATGCCATTGTTCGGAGGGAAAAAGGAAGAATTAGATGCTTTATTTAAGTTTAAAGATCTAAAAGTGTATTGTGACAATAATTCATTAGCTCAAGATGGTCGATTTTATCGATTGGTCTTTGATGAATCAGAGGTGAACTACTTATATTTCGAGGTAACTTTGTTTAATAAGAAGTTCGACGAGGGTGATTGGGATGCCAAAGGGAAAATCATTTGCCATGTTTTGGAAAATGGGATCAAGGGAAAGGAAATGTGCAATCTCGAAATTAATCTGGATGTAAAAAAAGATCTGAATGTAATTACATGTAGAGAAGGGTGGGGAATGGAAGCCAAAGGCTCCTATTGGAAAAAGGGGGTATATATTGCGGAGGCTTGGATTGAAGATAAAATGATTGGATCTAAGAGTTTTTATATGGAAGATGATGGAGTCATTACTCCTGAAAATAATCCATATTTTACTTTAGAGCACGTTAAATTGTTTAATGCATCCTTTAATCCCCCGCGAATAGATAGCAGAAAATACTTAACAGAGTTTAAATGGGATGCAACGCAATATATTTGGGTTGAATATAAAATTACCAATAAATTAAATACTGCCTGGAACTTCGAAGTATATCTCAATTTTTATGAGAAGGCGGGTCTCCAGAAAAGTCAACTGTATAAATACTGGTCGGTGCCTGCCGATAAAAAGGATTTTGTTTATACGTTTGATTCAGGCTGGGGACATGATACTTCAGGAACCTGGAAGCCGGGTCAATACGTAATTCAAATTGTTTGTATGGGTGCTTTAATTGCAGCCATTCCATTTACCGTGGGTGATCAAGAAGTTGAAGGGGATGTTGAAGTAATTATGGCCACGGCTAATTCAAGTGTAGCTACTTCTACCTTAAAGAGGACCGCTGCGGTTGCCGCTACAAATGATCCGGTTACGGTTGAAGAAGCTTTAAAAGAAATTGATGAGCTAATTGGTTTAACTAATATTAAAAATGAAATTAAAGAGCAAATCAACTATTTAAATTTTGCGAAACTTCGCAAAGAAAAGGGAGTTGAAGAAGATACCATCATCAATTTACATTCTGTATTTACAGGGAATCCCGGGACAGGGAAAACTACCATTGTAAATATGTTGGGTAAAGTTTATAAATCAATGGGCTTATTATCCAAGGGTCATGTAATAGAAGTTGATCGGGCCGATTTGGTGGGTGAATATATTGGACAAACAGCTCCTCGTGTTAAAAAACAAATTGATAATGCAAGAGGTGGTATTTTGTTTGTTGACGAAGCATATGCATTGGCAAGAAAGGGTGATACTGATGGTAAAGATTACGGTCGTGAAGTAATTGAAATATTATTGAAAGAAATGAGTGATGGCAAAGGTGATATTGCCATCATGGTAGCTGGATATCCAGATGAAATGGGGCATTTTTTAAACTCTAATCCGGGTATGAAATCCAGGTTTGGCCAATATTTTCATTTCGAAGATTATTTGCCGGATGAGTTAATGCAAATAGCTCAACTTACCGCTACTAAAAAGAATGTAACCCTTAGCGAAAATGCTGTTAAAGTATTGGAGAAAAAATTAGTTGAATTATATAGAGATAGAGATCGTAATTTCGGAAATGCCCGTTTGGTTACTTCTATTATTTCGGAATCCAAACAAAACATGGCGGTAAGATGTATGCAGGATCCGAATGTAAATGATCTTACTAAAGAACAATTATCTACCATTGAAGGCCAAGATATTCTTGAAAGTTTTGCCGATGATGTAGGCAAGAAATTAAAATTGGCTGTTGATGACGAGATGTTAAAAATGTCGTTAGAAGAGTTGAACGAATTGGTGGGACTTCAAAACATTAAGCAAGAAGTATTGGAGTTGGCTAAATTGGTAAAATATTATCGCGATATCGGTAGAGATGTCCTTAATAAATTTAGTTTACATGCCGTATTTTTGGGAAATCCGGGAACAGGTAAAACTACTGTTGCTAGGATTATGGCAAAAATTTACAAATCGTTAGGTTTATTAGAAAGAGGTCATTTAATTGAAGTAGATAGAGAAGAGTTAGTGGCCGGATACGTTGGACAAACTGCTATTAAAACCAAAGAGATTTTAGACCGCGCCATGGGTGGTGTTTTATTTATAGACGAAGCTTATGCATTGGTGGGTGAAGGAAATGATTTAGGTCATGAAGCTGTAGAAACCATTTTAAAAGTAATGGAGGATAAACGTGGGCAATTCTCGGTAATTGTTGCTGGTTATACAGGTGAAATGATTGAGTTTTTAGAGAGCAATCCTGGATTAAAAAGCCGTTTTGATAATTCTTACGAATTTGCGGATTATAGCATGGAAGATCTTTATCAAATCGCCTTAAATTTATTGGAGAAAGAAAATTTAAGTCCAGATCAGGCAGCTGCAGATCATATCAAAGAATATTTACAATTCCTTTACGATCGAAGAGATAAACATTTCGGCAATGCTCGTGAAGTTCGTAAGATGGTTGAAAAGGCCATTCGTTCTCAGCATTTACGAATGGCTTCAATGGAGAAGGCCGATCGTACGGAAGCAATGATATTTACCTTAACCCTGGACGATGTGGATGAATTTAAATTCGAAGAATCATTCAAGAAAAAAGGAATCGGCTTCGGAGGATAGAATTTTTGTTCCTGTGGATTTTAGCAGATCATTAGGTCGTGGCTTTACCATTCCCTGATGTTGTTAAGACAAATAAACAGCGGTTACGTCAAATAGTAGCGACATTATTAAATCATTATGATTGACGAAAATCTGCATGAGATAAAAGGAGTTCTAATAACAGCCCAGCGTTTGTAACAACGACCCGGTTCCAGTGATTGAAAAATTGAGTATGGGTGAGCCCACATATTGAATTTGTCCACTGCCCTGAACTTGTGCATTCAGCTTATCCATTGGCTTGGTAGATAAGATACCCGAACCCAACATAACCGCTGTTACCGTATCAGCAGACAAGGCACATAGCCTTGTGACTCCAGGACCGGCCGAATGGGCTACCAACGTATTCATCTCGCCAAAGAGAGCAATGGTTCCTGAACTATTATTTACTACTTCTAAATGGCTCCCATTGATAGAGTCGATGGAAGTAATGCTAGATTGACTTTGCAACGATATTTTGGTATAAGCCGGCGTAGTTATATAGATATAAATATTATTATTATCGAATACATAATCCGATGCTAATTCAATGATATAGGTATTGCCTTCCAAACGACTATTTACATGCGGTACCAGGTTTTCATATCCTTGAATAATTACTTCTGTGTAATTATCTTGTTTAAGGTAAACATTACAATCGCTGCGAACTTCAATTTCTGTAAAATTGATGGTAGATGTAGTATCGATATAACTTTCTTTTTCTATTATATCACCTGCACCAACTATTAGGTTATGACAACTGCTTAATAAAAGTATTCCTAAACCACCAATAGTAATAAGTGATGTTTGAATGATTTTCATTATTCAAATATAACAAAAACTACTTCATTTTTGAAGGCTCTTTGGCATATTCCTTTACAATAAGGCCACAGTGGGTGCAAATAACTGAGATCCGATCGGTTGCATAGGAATATGCAGGTAACCCAAGAAATGAAGAGGATTTATAGATAGCCCCTTCGCTGGTGCCATACCCCAAGGCCATTTCTTTACCACCACAATCTGTGCAGAGGGTTGTTTGTTGTATTTTTTCAAAGTCTATTGCCATACTCAAATATAAAAATATTTAGGCCGCTACTTTAAAGAATTTATCTTATGAATGATTAATTATTGAAGAATGATCTTCTGCACAAACGTTTGTTGCGGATTTTGAAGCACAACAATATATATTCCAGTCTCTGCTAACAAAGAAATATATTGGCTGGTGCAGGGTCCCTGATGTAATACTTTCCCTAAAGCATCATAAATATATACCATCATTTCTGCATCGGGGATCATGTTAATATAGATTTGTTGATTAACGTAGGTAACCATCAATTGATTACCCTCATTATCTTCAATCCCAAACGTATTAAATATAAAATTACTGGAAGTGTCGACACATCCAGTGGAATTAGTAACCACCACAGAATAATTCCCGTTTCCTGAAATTGCATAGGTAGGTCCATTGGCACCAACAATGGCAGATCCATTTAAATACCATTGGTAAGTAGTATAAGATGCACTTATGGATAATACTGTATCAGTAGCAATAATGGTGGGAGCAAGTGGCAGAGGGAACACCGTTAGGTTTACATTTTCGCTGCTGTAAACACATCCGGTACTATCGGTTATTTCTACCCAATAGGTGCCTGTTGTATCTGCAATGATGGATGCTGTGTTCGCAGTTGTATTCCAAAGGTAACCTGATGCACCAGAAGGTTCTGCCGTATAAATTACTGTGCCACCTTCACAAAATGAAGTATCACCTGGGGTTATCGCTGCATATGGGATATTGGATAAATAAATACTATCACCTATTCCGAAGGTTCCGGTATTCAATATACCATTGTAAAGGATGGAATTTGGATCCACATTGCTTACATTGGTTGGACAATTATCTACTTCAACATAGTTAGTTCCATTAAACCAGATACCTACTGCATAAGGCTGAACAAAATCAATGGCATTTTTCGAATCGTTCCATAACATATTTAAGGATAAATTATTGGCTCCTGGATTATTATCTGCAATACGATAGCTAATTAATGCTACATGTGTATTAATGGGATTGCCATTAATCGTTCCATCATCAGGAATATAATCCCAAGCCTGTAGCTGAAAAGTATCTGCAGTTCCACTCTCAATGATCCCAATTGAAAAATATTCATTACCACTACCTACATGAAAGGTAAAACCAGTATTATCCAATTTACGTTCGATATAGCCCGACCCATTCGTCTGAATATACCCACTATTATTGCCTGTATGATATGAATCATCACCTAAATAAAGATTTTTATCCTGCAAAAATAAAAAGCCACTGTTTATTTCAAGGCTATCATTTACCCAAAGAGAATTGGTTAAAGTTACTTGTGAATTGTTTTCTATATTTAAATGATTCATAATGGCGGCATTGCCACCCATGGTTTGAGCACTCGTACCGTTCATTGCCATTAAACCATCACCGTCAATCGGTTGTTCAATGATAGCATTTCCCTTAATCTCAATGGCTGCTCCATTGTTAATTTGAACTGTTCCTTCCGTATAAAAATATCCTTGTGCAGATAAAAGTATAGGTGAGAAAATGGATAGGATAACTAAAATGGATTTAATCATAAACTTTTATTATTCCATACAATTTTTAAATTTACATAAAATATTGATTCCTTGAAAAAAATCACCCTTTATTTTTTATTGTCTTTATTATTAGCAAGCTGCGGATTTTTGGGAGGTTCGGGCAAGACTAATGTAGCCTTTTCAGATTCTGCTCAAGTATTTGTCTATCTGCCTACTAATGTGGGTATTGATACTTTGCTAGAAGCCGTTAAGAAATCGAATGCCATCATCGATTTTTCTTCCTTCGAGAAAATGGCCAGATCCAAAGAGTTGGAAAAAAAATACCGACCTGGAAAATATGCTTTGAAAAATGGAATGTCGAATGCAGATTTATTGAAATTATTTAAATCGGGTAAGAGGGAAGAGGTTAAAGTTAGCTTTCATTATGCGAGAACGGTTTATCATTTAGCGGGTAAGCTTCATGGTAAAATAGAGGCTGATTCTTCAGATTTTGTGGCTTTATGGACAGATTCTAAAAAGATGAAGGAGCTTTATCAGGTAAATGAAAATGAGATTCCCATGATATTTATTCCGAATACGTATAATTTTTATTGGAATACCGATGCCAAAGAATTTACCGATAAATTATTTAAAGAATATCAAAAATTTTGGAATGAAGATCGGAAATCCAAAGCAAAAAAATTGGGACTCTCTCCAGCTCAAGTAGTAACCTTAGCTTCTATTGTACAAAGCGAACAAACCAAATATAAAGATGAATGGCCTATTATTGCCAAATTGTATTTGAATAGATTAAATTCAGGAATGATGTTACAAGCAGATCCAACGATTATTTATGCCATAGGCGATTTTACTATAACCCGGGTTTTAGAAAAACATTTAACTTTCGAATCGCCATATAATACTTATTTACATGCTGGCTTACCTCCCGGACCTATTATGATTACTGAAGGAGAATGTATAGATGCTGTTTTAAATCCGGATAGCAACGATTTTATTTATATGTGTGCCAAAGAAGATTTTAGTGGTCGCCATAATTTTACCGCTTCATATGCGGAGCATCAGCGGAACGCTAATAAATATAGAAGTGCTCTTTCTAAATGGGAGATGAGTCATTAGTATTTCACGTTTACCAGTGAACCCGTCTTCAAATCAATGATCCTCACTGCATCTCCTGAAGCAAATGATGGTGGTTTTTCTTGATCTATGACTCCACAAACAATTAAATAATCGTTGGTTGCCACAGTGAAATTAATTTTATAACTCATCAACGCATTAGTCTGCCATATTTTTTTTCCGTTTTCATCAATCCTTGTAACCAATAGTTTTGCTTTGTTGCCTATGATATCTCTACTAAAAATAATTAATCCAGCCGGGTTAGCAGTATGGAATGCACCACCGGAATGGTAATTTGCCATTATTCCCCCTTGTAAAAAACGCAGGTCATTGAATTGTTCTGTTTTGGTAACGATGTAATCGTCATAACTAGAATGCGATTGAGGATTGGGCATAATTCCCAATTTGTATAATTTCACCTTGTCATCTTCTGAACCGAAATTATCCATATCAGACATGCTAAAGTTCTTATCCTCTGATGCATCTTTAGATAGAACAAAGGCATTTCCCTTTAACGTGTCCTTCATAGTGACCCAATCCCTTACATCATTGGAGGAAAAAGGATCAAATTTTTCGAGGTTCCGCAACAGATTTTCCTGGGCTGTAAAAAGTTCTCGTGCATTATCCTCCATTTTCCTTAATGAATCTTGCTTGGCATATAAGATATTTCGTTGTGGTGAAATTTGCTCGTATTTTTTATAGTCATTCCGGTAAATGGCATTAAGGGAATCTATTTTAGCTGCAATAATTTCGTTTTCTTTTTTGAATTTAGCATTGAAATTTTTATATGAATTCGCTTCTTCATCAATGAGCTCTGCATGAAGGTCTTCCAGCATAATTCTGTATTTATCACCATCCGTGGCTGTTATGGTAATATAACCCAGATTCAGATGGGCGTCATAATAATGTTGTTCAGTAGGCATTTTGCCTTGGAGCAGAGGGTTTTTATTTTCAATATCTTCAAGTTGAATGACCTGCTCCAAAGAATTCATATCATAAGCTACTAGTTGATTGGCAAAAATCCAAAGTTTGTTTTTATATCCTCCATAACATGCTAAACTTCCGTTTTTAATTTTACGCTGATGAATGAGTTTCTTTTTTTCAACAACCGTTCCGGATACTAATTCTATTTTTTCTATATAATAGGTAGTTGAATAAGATTTATGGGTCACTCCATTTTTATTGGAGTAGCTATTTATTTTGCTGTAGGATTTTACGATAACTATGTTTTTTTGATCTTCTGTAATCCCGGGCCAACCTATGGTACCATAGGTATCCCATTGCGATAAACAACTGCGCATTAAAAAAACGAATCCAATAATGATTCCGCCAATAACTACCATTAACCACAATAGGATTCTAATTCCGGAGCCAACTACTTTTTTGTTATCCATATTTTGAGTTGATTTTCTGTTTCAAATATAATGAATTGGATATTATTAATTAGAACCTAACCGCGAAGACCTGGGGTGGAAGGAGTACCGCCAACAGCTTTGCTGGCGGAGTACTTCGAAACACCCGGCGAAGCGGGCCATAGGCGAAGGCGCCCTAAAATAAAAGACCGGAATACAAGATTCGGGTTCTTTATAAATGGAAGATTTAATATCTAGCCGTTTAGCACGCCTCTGCTAATTACAATTCGTTGAACTTCGGAAGTGCCTTCGTATATTTGAGTGATTTTTGCATCCCTCATTAATCTTTCTACATGATATTCCTTTACATAACCATATCCACCATGAACCTGAACGGCCTCGGTGGTTGCCCACATGGCGGTTTCACTGGCGAAAAGTTTTGCCATTGAACTTGCATGATCGAAATTTTGATGTTGATCTTTTAACCAAGCTGATTTATAAACTAATAAACGTGCTGCTTCAATTCTGGTAGCCATATCTGCTAACTTAAATGCGATAGCTTGATGTTCGCTAATTGGTTTTCCGAATGCTTTACGTTCTTTGCTATATTGTAAGGCTAATTCATATGCACCTTGAGCAATACCTAATGCTTGAGCCGCAATTCCGATTCGACCACCTGATAAAGTTTTCATGGCGAATTTAAAACCAAATCCATCTTCACCAATTCTATTTTCCTTAGGAACTTTTACATCGGTAAACTGTAATGAACAAGTATCACTTGCACGAATTCCCATTTTGTTTTCTTTTGGACCTTTAGTAAAGCCCGGCATTCCTTCTTCTACTATTAAGCAGTTGATTCCTTTATGTCCCTTAGCTACATCCGTTTGAGCTATCACTAAATAATATTTAGCATTTACTCCATTGGTAATCCAGTTTTTTGTGCCATTTAATAAATAATGGTCACCCATGTCAATGGCCGTTGTTCTTTGTGAGGTAGCATCACTGCCTGCTTCAGGTTCTGATAAACAAAATGCACCAATGCATTCGCCGCTTGCCAAAGGTTTTAAATATTTTTGTTTTTGTTCTTCGGTGCCGTATGCCTCTAAACCATAACATACCAATGAATTATTAACAGAAACTACTACAGAAGCAGCCGCTTCTACTTTTGAAAGTTCTTCCATTACCAAAACATAAGAAAGGGCATCCATTCCGGCACCACCGTATTTAGGATCTACCATCATTCCCATGAAACCGAGTTCACCTAGTTTCTTAATTTGTTCGGCAGGAAAAATCATTTTATCATCGCGTTCAATAACTCCAGGTAATAGTTGTTCACGTGCAAAATCACGTGCTGCTTGCTGGATCATTTTATGCTCTTCAGAGAGTTCGAAGTACATGTTGAGGAATTTAAATTAAGTTTAAAAATATTGTTTACTTTCGTAATATCGGGCTAAGATATAGGTTTTATCCAATTTTTAAAAATGCAGGTTTATAAAGTTTTAGGGGTAATGAGTGGAACCTCCCTGGATGGGTTGGATTTAGCTTATTGTGAGCTCTTTAAGGACGAAAACTGGCAATATAAAATAGGGGCAACCGCCACTATTCCTTATTCTGAGAAAAGGGAAAAAATTCTCAGGACCTCCCATCAACTATCGGGCATGGAGTTAGTTGCATTAGACCATAAATTTGGCAAATATATTGGGGAGGAATGCCATAAATTTATTTTAAAACATCAGTTGAATCCTGATTTTATCTCTTCTCATGGCCATACCATATTTCATCAACCCCAGCGCGGATTTACCAAACAAATTGGTCACGGGGCCAATATTTATACCGAAACAGGTATTCCGGTGGTTTGTGATTTTCGAACGCAGGATGTTGCAATGGGTGGGCAAGGTGCTCCTTTGGTGCCAATAGGCGATCAATTATTGTTTAATGAATTTCAGGCTTGCTTAAATTTGGGTGGATTTGCTAATATATCCACGCATATTAATAACGATACCGTAGCCTGGGATATTTGCGCCGTTAATGTGGTTTTAAATGAATATGCCCAAGAATTGGGTGAAAAATATGATGACCGCGGGGCAATTGCCCAATCCGGCAAATTGCATATCGATCTCTTAGCTGACCTTGATCAATTATCTTTTTATGACTTAGCACCCCCAAAGTCATTAGGTATTGAATGGGTTAACAATCATTTAAAACACCTACTAGAAAAATATCCTATTCCTATTCAAGATATTCTGCATACCTATGTGCTGCATATTGCAAAAATAATAGGTATGGAAGTGGAAAAATTATCTGCAAAACGAGTTTTGGTTACAGGTGGTGGAGCTTATCATATTTTTTTTTTAGATCATATTCGATTAAATACTACAGCTACCATTGAAATTCCGGATGACAAAACCATACAATACAAAGAGGCCTTAATATTTGCCCTGTTAGGTACATTGCGTTGGAGGGGAGAGGTGAATGTGCTGAAATCCGTTACCGGTGCCAAGATGGATCATTGCAGTGGAATGATTTATGGTCACCAAATTTTAAATTCTTAAAAACTGAATCCATTCCGCTATTTTAATGAGGAAATTAATATTATGAAAAAAATAGTTGTATTCATTCTACTGTCGAACTTGATTTCCATTAATTCACAAAGAACCTGGGAACAGTATATGCTTATGCCGAATGATAGTCTTAAAAAAAATCCCATTTATACGGAAACGATTTTGGACGGTGTGGTTCCCTTAATGAAGGATACTACTTTTTGGCCTGAAACCCAGCGTTTGAGAATTGTTTTTGGAGATGTTTTGGAGGGTCTGTTGGGATTAAGGTGGGAGGCCATTCATTTAAAAAGAACAAAATTAGTTGGGCAATCGGCCAAAGAAATTTCGCCTTATGATGGCCCCTTTACCCGTGAATATGATATTAATTTTTTTATCGTTCCACACTTACCGCATTATGTAGATACCGTTGCCAATTGGTGGGATAGGGCTGGATCTGAAGGCAGAAACTTATTTCATTCTATCATTGATGATCCTAATATTGAAATCCCTGATAAATTAAGAATGGGGAATTGGTACTTATATGTTGAATGTGAAAATACTCCCATAAAATCTAAAAGACCAATCATGGATTCTTTGTTCTTCCCAACTAGATTAAACACGGATGGTTTAGCAGATCATCAGAATTTCGGACATACCTATACTTGTTTAGGACTTTACGGTCCGGCGGTAATGGATTGCAATCATAGTTGTAAGCCGGAGGTACATCCTTATGAATGGATATGGTGGTTAAAGCCAGATTCATCGCATACTTCCAAAAAGGAATGGTATATTGGTTTGCATCGGGATTGGAGTGGTCGTTTTCGCAATTGGAGTACCAGCCCCAGAATAGGGACCATTAAAATTCCATTTTTATTGAAAGCAGATGATCAAATCAATTTACAAATTGATCTATTGGCGTTTGATGAATTTGTTACCACCGACCATGAAGTTTATTTTGATGATGGCGTTTGGCTGCCTTCAAAATCCTTTACCACTGATTTATTAAGATTTACGGTTAATGTAAGCGTTTCAGGAGTTCCAGAAAATGCATTAAAGTATCGATTTTATCAGTCATCTGTAGTACAAATCAATGGACAATCCTATATCAAAGGATTGCTTGAATTGGGCATGGCAGTTGAAAATCTGGCTGAGTTCAGGATTGTTTATGATCCATTGAATTAAACATAAAGACGTTAGCATGCTGAGCATGGCTAACGTCTTATACATATTTAAATTTCTTAATAAGCTATAGCAAACAAAACCCTCTGACTTGATGGTTTTCCGCTATAAATACACACTCCCTCTTCTTTTGCATTGTTTAGAGGAATGCATCGAATGGTAGCTTTTGTTTCTTCTTTAATTTTTTCTTCCGTTTCTGGAGTTCCATCCCAATGTGCCGAAATAAATCCACCATTTTTTAGGGCTTCTTTAAATTCATCGTAGGTATTTACTTTGTGAATATTGCCATCTCTAAATGCCAATGCTTTATTATATAAAGCAGATTGGATTTCTTCTAACAATCCTTGGATATGCAAGGAGATTCCATCCATAGGCATTACTTCTTTGGTTTTGGTATCTCTTCGGGCTAATTCAATATTGTTATTGGCAAGGTCACGAGGTCCAATTGCCAACCGAACCGGTACACCTTTGAATTCATATTCAGCAAATTTCCATCCCGGCTTATACTTATCATCATCGTCAACCTTTACCCGAATCCCTAGTGATTTAAGTTTATTGGCAATTTCTTTAGCCTTTCCAACAGTGGCTGCGTACTCTTCATCATTTTTATAAATGGGGACAATAACTGCCTGAATCGGTGCTAATTTTGGAGGGAGCACCAAACCTTGATCATCGCTATGGCACATTACCAAGGCACCCATTAAACGAGTGCTTACCCCCCAAGAGGTGGCCCAAACAAATTCTTGTTTATTTTCTTTAGTAACATATCTTACGTCGAATGCTTTAGCAAAATTCTGACCCAAAAAATGGGAAGTTCCAGCTTGTAATGCCTTGCCATCTTGCATAAGTGCTTCTATACAATAGGTTTCTAAGGCACCCGCAAATCTTTCATTGGGTGTTTTTACTCCCTTGATAACAGGTATGGCTAATGTATTTTCTGCAAAATCAGCATATACCTCCAACATTTTTTCAGTTTCTTCTATGGCCTCCTGAGCTGTGGCATGGGCCGTATGTCCTTCTTGCCATAAAAATTCGGCTGTTCTTAAAAATAATCGGGTTCTCATTTCCCATCTTACCACATTGGCCCACTGATTAATTAGAATAGGGAGGTCGCGATAACTTTGAATCCATCCTTTATAAGTATTCCAAATAACGGCTTCGGAGGTAGGTCGAACAATTAACTCTTCCTCCAGTTTAGCTTCTGGATCTACCATTAATTTGCCTGGGTTATTTGGGTCCGTTTTTAAGCGATAATGCGTAACTACTGCACATTCTTTGGCAAAACCTTCGGCATGTCCTTCTTCTTTTTCAAGGAAGTTTCGAGGAACAAAGAGGGGGAAATAGGCATTTTCATGGCCTGTTTCTTTAAACATCCCATCGAGTTTTTGCTGCATTCTCTCCCAAATAGAGTAGCCATAAGGTTTTATTACCATACATCCACGAACGGCTGAATGCTCCGCCAATCCTGCTTTTAGTACAAGCTCGTTATACCATTGGCTATAATCTTCACTTCTAGTTGTTAATTTTTCCACTGAAATAAGGTATTTGGTACAAAATTTGACACTATTTTAACAATACAAAGGTAACAATAACTCAATTAGTGTAAATAGATCAGGATTTTTAATCCTAGCAGCATGAAAAATAAAATTTGGTTGATAGCTTGTTTGCTTGGTTTTTTGGTGAGTTGCCAATCGAGTAGATTTATGCAGGATGACATGTATTTTTCATCCATTGATGCTAAAAGAGAGGTTCGTGAATATCAAATCACCAAGGCCGAGGCTTCCAAAAATGTGGAAGAGGAAGTGAAGAGTAATTTTAAATTGAATAATGATGTTATTGAGATTTCAAATAATTATTATTCAGATCAGGACTTTACCTACGACGATTATTACGACTACTCTTACGCTTCTAGAATAAGAAGATTTAATGCACCGAATAATAGCTGGGGCTATTATGATCCCTATTATACCAACTATTATTGGTTCAATAATTCTAATTCAAGCTATTTCGGGAATTCTGTTTATAGCACTTATAGTTGGTGGGGTCCGAATTTTGGAAATAACTACAATAGCCAATATTGGGGAAATGATTATTATGGATATGGTTCATGGGGTAATGGTTGGTATAATCCATGGGTGAATAATCCTTATGGGAATAATTGGTGGAATCCGTATAATCCGTTTGCATATAATGGATGGAACAACTCGATGACTGGGAATGGTTATTGGGGAGATGGCTTTTGTTATAACAATATGTATTATAATAGTTACGATAATAATTGTTATTGGTGGTGGTGGAAACAAGAAGATGCGAGTATTACGCATCAGCCAACAAACTTTGTTGCTTTGATGCAATCGAATGGTATTAGCAAAGATGTGGTAGAACGGCCTTCCATTAATTATACAGCCATAAGAGAAGCTCATGAACCGGCTAATAATATAGATTCGAATCAATTGTTTAACACAGATAACAATAACACGGCTATTGAAAACGGTACTATTCGAGATAATAAAACCAATTCCAATACACTGGTTATCA